>VGWY01000012.1 GCA_016873575.1 Nitrospira sp.
CGCTCCTTTTCCAACAAGCTCTTTTCGGCTTTATTTTATGGTTTGCCTATCTTTTTGTCAAAAGCACAATTGAAAAGACTATTCTACAATATTTTTGCAAGTTCTCTTATCAGAATAGTGTTTTCTCTGTGTGATTTTACTGAAATTCTGATATAGGTTCTGTCAAGCCCTCTGAAATCAGAGCAGTCCTCGATGAGAATGCCCTTTTCCTTTAATCCCTGATAAATCTCATTTGCATTATTTATCTTTAACAGATAAAAATTAACATCAGAATCAAGGAATTGAATGCCGATTTTCCTGAATCCCTTTTCAAGAAAAAGTTTTTCCTTGCTCAGGAATCTGAATGTTTCGTTTCTGTATGCCTTATCTTTGAGTGCTAAGACCGCTGCCCTTTGTGCAAGGCTGTTTACAGTCCATGGCTCTTTATATTCTTTCAGCCTTTCAATAAGTTGCAGAGGAAAGACACCATATCCAAGCCTTAACCCGGCAAGGGCATAAAAATTCGAAAATGATCTCAGAACAATAAGGTATGGATTATTCCGGACTTCAGATATTACAGAAAGGATTGGGGACAGTCCCGATTCTACCCCTCGCCTTTGGCTCGGCAGTAAATCTGGGACAGTCCCCAAAGGGGGGTAAGGGGGATTACAAAAATCAATGAATGCCTCATCAACAACGAGATAACATTTCATCTCTTTTGCTGCCCCTGCAATCTTGAGAGCATCTCCTTTCTCAAGAAGTCTGCCAGTTGGATTGTTCGGATTGCAGAGAAATGCCATACTTAGTGCTGAGTGCTGAGTGCTGAGTGCTGAGATAAATTCATCGGGGTTAATATCAAAATTATCTTCTATTTTTAACTTGTAACTTGTAACTTGTGACTTGCAACTTATGTTACATGCCCTTTCATATCCTGAGTATGTTGGAGCAGGAACAAGAATGCTTTTTGGTTTCAATACCCGCATCATTAGATAAAGAAGTTCTGTGCTTCCATTGCCGCAGAGTATCATCTCAGGATCAATTCCAAGATACTGAGCGAGTCGTTTTCTCAGTTTTTTCGTGTCAGGGTCAGGGTAATGATCAAGGTACTTCAAATGCTTTCTGATCCCTGCCTTTATCTTGTTTGATACTCCGAGTGGATTGGTTGATACGCTGAAATCAACTATTTTTCTCTCCTGTAACTTAAGCTCTCCTGCAAGTCTGTAAATGTTCTGTTCCATCTCAGATAGTATTTCCATAGCGAATATATGCTTCTCCTGAACCTTGCTTTTTTATCTCGATTTTCAGATCAAATGCCTTTTCAAGCAATTCTCCTGTCAACACTGTTTCAGGGTTTCCGATGCCGAGAATTCTCCCACCCTGAATCAGCATCACCTTTTCGAATTGTAATGCAATGTTTATGTCATGAAGTGCCATGATTATTGAAATGTTTTTTTTCTCTTTTAATTCTCTGAGCAACCTGAGTATCTCTATCTGGTACTTGATATCAAGGTTGGCAAGGGGTTCATCTAAAAGTAAAAGCCCAGCACCCTGAAGAAGGGTCATCGCAATGAATGCCCTCCGCCTCTCGCCACCGCTCAAGTTTGCAACATATGTTTCTGATTTTTCCTTGAGTCCAACTAACTCTAATGCCTCATCAACACTGATTTTCGGGAGTATATCATATGGATAAATCCCCATCATGACAAGTTCCCTGACCTTGAATGGCACATATATATCAAGAAGCTGCGGGAGATAACATAACAGTTTTGCCCTATCTTTGTTATGATAGGACTGCAATTGTTTGTCCCACAGCTTTATGATACCTTCTGATGGCCTTAATATGCCACTTGCTAGTTTGAGGATTGTTGATTTGCCTGATCCATTGGCACCCAAAAGCCCGATGAACTCTCCGTTTCCTACAGAAAATGTCAGATTATTGATGAACTTTTTATCTTTGAAATACTCAAACCCGACACCATCAAGCTCAAGAATCGGGTGATTATACGCTGAGGACATCTTTTTTCCTTAAAAGATACAGGAAATAAGGTGAACCTATGAGTGCAGTTACAATTCCCGATGGAATTTCCATTGGGGACAGAATAGATTTCCCAATCAGGTCTGCCAAGCAAAGGAATGCCCCGCCGCTGAGAGCGGATGCTGGTATCAGGATACTGTTATCAGAACCAACAAAGAATCTTGCAATATGAGGCATGAGAAGACCTATAAAACCGATTGTCCCTCCAAGCGAAACGGATGCAGAAGTCATGAGAGCTATCGAAATAAATAACAGCATCCTTTCCCTCTGGGCAGAAAACCCGAGACTGTGTGCAAGCTCATCGCCAAGCATTAATGCATTGAGCGCCTTTGCTCGAAAAAAAGCGATACAGAGTCCTGAGACGATAAACAGAGAACCATAGGGTATTAATGACCAGTCAGCAATCGAGAGATCTCCAAAGATCCAGAAGAGTGTCTTGCGCAGACTATCAGCGGAAGAAATGCTCATGAGGAGTATGAGAACTGAATGGAAGAGAAAACTCAGACCAACCCCTGCAAGCAAGAGTCGCTCAGGCCACAACCTTCCACGCTTCCACCCAAAAGCCCCAACAATGATGCTGACCAGAGAAGCGCCAATAAAAGCTGTCAGCGGTATGGTGAATTTGCCGAAGAGGGAAAAGCCAGACAAAAGTCCCAGAGCTGCCATCAGTGATGACCCACTGGAGATACCAAGGATATACGGGTCAGCAAGAGGATTTCTTAATATGCCCTGCAGAACAGCTCCAGAAGCTCCAAGGGCCATTCCCATTAATACCGAGATGATAATTCTGGGAAGTCTTATTGAATAGAGAATTTCCTTCTCTACATGGTTCATCGTGAATGGATTTATGATCGTAGGTCCAAGAAAAAGTGACCCCAGAAGTATGGCTGATATTATAAAAACTATCAGTATGAAGGGCACCCTTGTTTTTATCCTTATTTTTTCAGGCATTCATGTAACTCCTCTATACCCTTTATAATCCTTGGACCGAGCCTGTACAGATTATCACTCACATAACAAATATTATTGTTTTGTACAGCAGGGAGGCTCTGTAATCTCTCAAGGAGCCGTGACGAAATTTTTTTAATGTTTTCATGCCCTTTCCCAATAATAATCACATCAGGTGATTGATGGATAATTGCCTCGATAGAGTATTTTGGATATGAGACCTTTGCAAATGATGCTATATTTTCACCACCAAGGAGAGTAATTGTGTCATCAATAGCAGTGTTAGGTCCAGCAACGATTAATGGTTCAGGCCAAACTATGAATAAGACCTTTTTTTTGAGGGATGAGGGATGAGGGATGAGGGATGAGGTAGCTAATTTATTCATTGAAATTTCTATATCTCTCGCGAGTTCATCTGCCTTACCTTTAACTCCGAGGGTAGTACCGACACTTCTTATCTCATTTGGTAATTCTTTGAGTCTTTTTGCTTTAAATACATATGTCTTTATGTTCAATGAGTGCAGTCTTTCCTCAAATTCCTTTGGGTTGCCATCCGTGGTCATAACAACAATGTCAGGTTTTAATGAGACAACTGCCTCAAGTGACGGATTTGATATACCTCCGACCTTTTGTTTCCTTTTCGCTTCTTCAGGATAATCACAGAATGTAGTGACGCCAACAATCCTGTCACTAAGCCCTAAGGCAAATAAAATTTCCGTTATATTCGGTGCGAGGGAAACTATTCGTTTTGGTGTTTCTTCTGCATGAGCAAAAGTGAGGATTAAGAAATGAGAAATAATAAGCATAAAATACAGGTGGACAAATATAATACCTAATCTTTTTACGTCATTTCGGCTTGTCCGAAATCCTTCTTCAAGAAAGATTCCCGACAAGCGGGAATGACATTTCGTTATACTATCACGTTTAGCACAAGACAATTTTATCACCTTTGTTTCAACTTGTTGTCTTAAATTTTCAACAATAATTCTTTCCTTATCGCCCCTTCTCGTAGAATTTTGATTTTACGTCCTGTTACATCCACTATTGTTGAAGGCAAACCTCCGGCTGTAGTGCCACCATCTATAAGAAGGTCTATCTTATCTCCGAAGTACCGAATGACAGTATCTGCATCCTGTGCAGGAGGTATACCTGACAGATTTGCGCTTGTTGCAGTAAAAGGGAAGAGGGCAGCTTTTGCAAGGTAAAGAGCAAAAGACTCACCAGGAATTCTGACTGCAATCTTATGGGTGCCTGCTGTGATATATTCTGAAAGATTATTTTTAGCTTGAAAGATTAAGGTGAGGGGGCCTGGCCAGAATTTTTCCATAAGGGGAATCGCTAAGCTATTCACAGATTCTGTAAGAATAGGCAGCAATTGTTTATCACCGATAATCAGTGGCATTGCCTTCTCTTTCGGTCTCTTTTTCATATCGTAGAGTTTTTTCAGTGGATCTTCCATATCAAACTTTACTCCAAGGCCATAGAATGTCTCTGTTGGATAAGCGACAATATTCCCTTTTCTCAGTGCTTCAACAGCACGGTATAAAACCTGCTCCAAATTGTTTTTAGTCAATTTTATGGAGAGCATTCAAAATACTAACACATGCGATATTTCTTTCGGAACCCTTCCCGATGAAATTAACTATTGTATCAAAGCATGTATCATAGGTAAAATACTATAAGGAGATTAATTATGGCTGATTTAAAATCAATGACACCCACAGAAATTCTTGATGTTCAGGGAAGATCCTGTCCGTACCCTCTTGTTACTACAAAAAAGACCATGCAAAAATTACCCAAGGGAGCAATATTAAAAATATTCTGTGATTCATCAGTAACTGCAGAGGACTCTATCCCCAGATACTGCGAAAAGAATGGCTATCAATTCGAATCAGTATGGTGTGAAGAGAAGGGGTACTGGGAACTTTATATCCGGAAGGATTAGTTTTTTCTTTTCATCCTCCTCACATATCTTATAAACCAGATGATAAAGCCTGCTACCACAATGCCCAATGCTATATGGAATTCGTATTTTTTTATGTTGCCAAGGGCATTTTTCAGTGTTGCTCCAAAAAAGTAGCCTCCAAAGGTGCATATATATGCCCAAATAAGGCAACTAATGAGTTGAAAGGTAAAGTATTTTTTCGTGCCCATACGCGCAAGACCCAGTATTGCTGCACTCAGCAGCCGAAAACCATACAACCACTGACTAATAAATATTGATGCGATGCCATATTTCCCCATGAAGGATTCGAATTTTGGGAGATTAACATTAATCACCTTCTTGGCAAGCTTAAGGAACGGTTCCCTTCTGTAGAGTGCAATGAGGAAAAATGCTCCGTGACCTATGTATGATGCCGCAGCTGAGACAAGTGCTACCGCATGGGTATTGAGGTACCCATTATAAGCAAGAAATCCTGCTGCTATGAGGACACTTTCACCTTCAACAAAGGTAAGTATGAATATGGCGATATAGCCATATCTTGAGATTAATTCTTCCAGAAACCCTCCGGGACAATATATTGAAGTTGGCACTGCATGTCAAGAATATGGACAGAAAAAAGGGGATGCTGGGAAATCCAGCATCCCCTTTGATTTTTATTGGAGCATATTCTTCACATCTTCGTTTGCATTACTGCTCTTTCAGTGTTACTGAACCACTTGGGCAGACACTGACACAAGTTTCACAACCTTCGCATAATTCTGCCTGATAAGGGTCTGCTTTGCCGTCTTTCATCTGAAACACACCTACTGGGCAGTTGTTGACGCATTCTTCGCAACCCTCACATTTATCTCTATCTACCGTAACAATAAATACCCCCATTCCCTTTCACCTCCTTAATTTATTTTTTCTATTTAAGCAAAAAAATTCCTCGAAGCTTTGCTTCGGGGTTTACAATAGTTCCCTCCCCATCGAAGGGGGAGGGGTAGGGTGGGGGTGATTTTGAACTTATTTTCACCCTCCCCTTCATCCCCTCCCATCAAGGGAGGGGAGATATTTGATACCTCGCAGCTTGCTGCGGGGTAGTTCATTAGTGTTTATATATTTTAAATAAAAAAACCTCTTTTTATCAAGGCAAAGCCTTATCTATTCAGTTTGAACCTGCTTCTCACCATACTTGTCAAAAACTACTTCTTCTTTAACTGAGACAGCTATCTTATACAGTATTGTGAGAACCAGGAATCCAATTGCCCAAACCGCAAGGGTAATTAACGTTTCAGGCAATGTAGGCCAGTACTCGGTAATTTTTTCGAGTGGACTTGGTACAAATCCGCCAACAACCAGGCCAAATCCCTTATCAATCCATAAAGAAAAGAATGTTGCCATACAGGCAATTGCTAATAAGCTCTCATTCTTCCTGAATTGCGGGAAAATCAATAAGAAAAGGGCAACTACAGCAAGAATGCTTGAGAGCCACATTATAGGTACAAGCTGGCTGTAACCGTGCAAGCCAGTATAGAGATAAACAAAAGAGTGCATGTGTCCTGGTATCTGGCTGTAGAATGCGGTAAAGAATTCAAATCCGAGGAAAAGTACATTTAAGATCATAGTATAAGTGATGGTTTTTCCAAGAGTTTGAATGGCTTCTTTGCCGGGATCGAATTTTGTGAATCTGCGCACAATCAAGCACAGGATTATAATTAGTGCTGGACCAGCAGCAAAGGCTGATGCCAGGAAACGGGCTGCCATGATGGCAGTTAGCCAGAAATGCCTTCCCGGAAGACCAGCGTAAAGGAATGCCGTCACTATGTGAATGCTGGGGGCCCAGGCAATAGCGATATATATAAAAGGTTTTATCCATTTAGGCGGTGGTGCCTCTTTACGCTCTGCGCCCAAGATGGTCCAGCCGACCAAGATATTGAGAAAAAGGTAACCAGCCAGGACGACCATATCAAAGAACATAACAGAGTTTGGTGTGGGGTGTAGTAGGACATTCAAGACCCGTAGCGGCTGTCCCATATCAACAAAAATGAACAGCATACACATGATTACAGAAGGAACAGCTAAAAATTCTGCTAAGACAGCTATTTTGCCATATTTTTTATAGTTATGAAGATAATAAGGCAAAACTACCATAACTGCTGCTGCCGCTACTCCAACAAGAAAGGTGAATTGACCAATATAAATACCCCATGAAACATCCCTGCTCATGCCTGTTATTCCCAGGCCAATTCTAAACTGGTAAAGGTAAGAAATAAATCCTACTCCGATAATAGCTAACAAAAAGATTACCAACCCCCAGTATCTTCGACTTCCTTTTATCGCCAGTTCAAGCATATATATTACCTCCTATATTATGTAGTAAACACTGGGCCGTGTTCCGAGCTCAGGTCTACGTCTGAAGCTGTAGCGTGCACCGAGAACCTTCCTGACCCCAGAATTCGGGTCTTCAATATCTCCAAAGATCAATGCACCTTTCGAGGCCTCAACGCAGGCGGGCTGAAGACCTGTTGCAAGCCTCTCATAACACAGAGTGCATTTTTCCACAACACCTTTTGTCCTTGTTGGAAATTCCAGGTTTTTTTTAGCTTCATTGATAAACGGTATTGGATCTTTATAATTAAAACTCCTTGCTCCGTACGGGCATGCTGCCATGCAGAACCTGCATCCAATACACCTATGCATATCCATCATGACAATGCCGTCGCTTTTTCTCTTGAAAGTAGCTTTTGTAGGACAGACTCTTACACAAGATGGATTGTCACAGTGATTACATAACACAAGAAATGGTAAATGCTTTATTTCCTCTGAAAGGTATTCATCTTCAGTGCCCGGGAATGCATGTTCATATGTCTCTTTCCATAGCCATTTGATTTCATGTTTCGGATTATCAGTTATGTTAGGGACATTATGAACCTGGTGGCATGCATCAATACATCTCTGGTAGTCTTCCTCTTTTTTGAACTTACTCATATCCACAACCATTGCCCATCTTTTTGCTTTTAAAGCTTTTGGGGCCGGCGAGATCTGCGACGCCTCGACACGATTTCTGAGACCATGAACAGCAGACACTCCTCCAAGTCCCAATATAGTAGAAATTCCTGCGATCTTTAAAAATTCTCTTCTATTCATACTCATGACTCTTTCTCCTTCGGCTCGATATGGCAATCCCAGCAGTAAGGTTTTACTGCTGTATAATTGTGGCATTCATCACAAAATTTCTTCTTGTTTGAATGGCACTTCATACAGGTATTCTGAAGACTCATAGTGTATTGCTTCCCATTCGTGGCTGTATAAATTGTATTACCATCACGGACAACCCAATCCCTCCATTCGTTCAACATCTTCATATGTTCACCTTTCATGTAAGCCTTCGGCTCCACACATTTCCTCTCATTCTCAGCTAATTTGAGAATTTCAGGTGTGTCAACTTTTGGATCAGGTTTGGCAGTGGTTTTCCCTCCACTATATAAGAAGGGAAAGGTCACTAATCCCACAAAGATGATGACCCCGATGATTATTTTGCCTCCGTTATACATTTTATTCACCCTCCATTCCGGGGAGTGGTTCTCCACGTAAATCTTTTGTTCTCTTCTTTTCACCCTTCATCACAAGGGCATTTGCAACTAATTCATGGACTCCGGTGACTCCTACACCTGGAACCCAGTAATCCACCGCGGTAACAAGGGCTGCTCTGTCGATAGCACAGATACAGGCCAACATATTGACCCCATATTTCTCTTTAACATGCTTCACAGCATTTGCCCTCGGGAGACCTCCCCTCAGCCTGTTCTCCATATTTTCTGACGCATTTAACCCGGACCCGCTTCCACAGCAGAAGGTCTGCTCCCTGATGGTATTCGGTGGCATTTCATAGAAATTCTTGCAAACACTGTTGATTATATACCTTGGCTCCTCAAAAAATCCCATGCCCCTTGAGGTATTACATGAATCATGGTAGGTTACTATCAGGTTATCATTTCTGCTTGGATCGAGATTCAGTTTGCCATGCTTGATTAAATCAGCAGTAAATTCACAGATATGGACTGTCTTGTTGGATTTTGTATTTTCAAATTTCGTGCCTGTTATGGGAGAGACAGGTTCTTCAAGAAAATCTACTGGTCCAAACCATGTATTATGGTACTGGTGCCATACCCTCCACATATGACCGCATTCTCCGCCCATTATCCACTTCACCTTCAGCCTCTTGGCTTCTTCGTAGATTTTATTATGCAGTCTCTTTGCCATCTCATTTGATGTGAAGAAACCAAAGTCTCCACCCTCTGATGCAAAGGTGCTCCAGGTGTAATCAAGCCCAAGCTCATGGAAGAGCAGAAGCTCGCCCATCGTAGTATAAGTGCCAGGGTCTGCGAACAAATCTCCAGAGGGTACAACTAAAAGAATTTCAGCTCCTTTTCTATTAAAGGTAGGCGATACTCTGATACCGGTTGCAGTCTCTAAATCATTGATAAACATATCGAAGGAATCTATAATAGTATGGGGCTGGAGACCAAGATGGTTACCTGTCAACCAACAATTCGCAACAGGTCCTGCGATCCAGTCAATGTTCAAACCTAACAGGTTCAGAAGCTCTCTTGCCAATATAGTGATTTCAGCAGTATCAATACCGTATGGGCAGAAAAGGGAACAACGGCGGCATTCGGTGCACTGGTATGCGTAGTACCATATCTCTTTCAGCACATCAATAGTAAGCTCTCTGGCGCCTGCTATTTTCCCCATGATCTTTCCTGACGTGGTGCAGTATTTTCTGTAAACTGATCTCAGAAGTTCTGCCCTAAGAACAGGCATATTCTTCGGGTCTCCACCACCGATATAGAAATGGCACTTGTCGGCACAGGCACCACATCTTACACAGATATCCAGAAAGAGCCGGAAAGAACGGTATTTATTGACCCTTTCCCTCAGCCCTTCTATAAAGATCTCCTGCCAGTTTTCAGGCAGTTTCCAGTCCTCATCCTTTACAGACCAAGATCTTGGATTTGGAAAGCTGACAGTTTCAAGGGATTTCGGTTTACAGCCATAGGGAAAGATGCCTGGCTTAAATACAGTCGGGGTATCCATCCACCCCGTTTTTGGAGGGTTGTATTCTATCCTCGCAAGTTCTTCTGGTTTTGGATTTGCCATATTTACTCCTTTTCTACCGGTATTCCAACTGATTTCATTTTTTCTCTAAAATCATCTTCATATTCTTCATAGGTATGAACCTTTACGGGATAATTCCATGGATTAACATGCATTGCTGCACGGTTATTATTTGCAAGATTTCTTGTAGGACTGAGAAAAACTCCTGCCATATGCATCAGTTTGCTCATCGGGAAGTATACAAACAGAGCGCTGACGAGGAACAGATGTATGTAAAAAATAATACCAATACCTTCAGGGAATACAGGTTTAAAAGTAATGAGCCCCAGTGTCATCTGTTTGATACCTACGACATCCGTTTTGAGAAAATAGCGCATGAGAACGCCGGTAAAACCAATGGCAAATATCAGAAAAAGGGGGAAGTAGTCAGCAGCGAGGGAGATGTAGCGCATCTGAGGAATAATAACTCTTCTCAGGAAAAGGAATGTTACAGCACCGAGGAATATTAAATCGGTTAAGTAAAGTACAGGAGCACCAACCTGAAAGAAACCATCGAGTGATTCCAGTATTTTTATCGGTACAGGAACAGGCTCTAAAAATAATCTAAAGTGTCTAATGAGAATAATGAGAAAAGTCCAGTGGAATGCTAACCCTCCTAACCAGAGCCATTTGGTCGATCCGTATGAAAGCTTTGGCCCTTCTCTCAGTTCGGCCTTTGTGTTTCTGAATAGGGAACGGAAGAGAAGTACCTCAAACGCCATTCTGATGATCACGCCCAGTGAGGTAGAGGGGTTGTCAATTTTATTCTGTTTTACCCAGGGAAAAGATTCCTCTTGACCGGCAGTTGTGGGTATGCGGAATGGGACGGGAATGCGTCCCCATTGTACAACTTTGTATACAATTCCGATTATGAATGCGAGAAAAGTGGCATATGGTATGAGAACTCCAAAAAGATAGTGGAGATTTGCCCCGTTTACCCCTATGAAAACAATCACTATGAGCGCTATAACCGTAAAGAAGGAAAATAAAAGTCCCATTTTCTTACCCCTTTATATTTTGAGTTAATACTGTTTTTGATTTGAGATCCGATTCCTGCTCCTGGATCTCACAGACAAGATTTGCCTTCTGTAAAAGCCTGAACATCATTCTTCTGGATTCATCTGCTTTAATTTCATAAATCCTCTCCCGGCATTTCATGTAAATGTCAAATGAGAGCAGTGCAAGGTCATCTATGTGTGATTCAATTGATGCCAACTCATCTGAGATTTGTTTCTTCTTGATATCGCTTCCTATTTCTTTTCTTATCGCTTGCTTTAAAAGAAAGATGAACGAGAGAGCTTTTGATGGAGAAAAATCCTGAACCGCCTTTATTTTTATAATATCGTTAAGAAATGGGAAAAGTTTCTCAGAATCAATACCATGAAGAATCTCATCGAAGAGACTATCTATACTTTGCGAGATTGTATGTCCAACCGGATTGAGAAAACGGTCTTTTTGCTTTTTAAAGAAATTCGAAGAATCAGATGGATAATTATCAATGATAAGGTCAAACCATTTTTTAACGATTGCAGCTTTTTTTTCTGACAAGAGAGCCTCAAGGTTCATATCCAGTCTGTGCTTCTCCTTATGCCTTCAAACTATCGTATTTACAAATCGGTTAATTTTATTTCATAGAATTACATTAGTCAACGTAATTTTTAATTTATTGCATAAACTAAAATCACAAAATTAAGAGCAAGAAGTGAGAAGTAAAATACTTCCAACTTCTTGCTTTTCCAGAATCTACTTAATTAATTATACGATTAATTATACGCAGCCTGTTGGTTTTGGAAGCCCAGCATATCTACATGCCTGCTTTGCGGGACCGCCTGGAAATAGCTGATATAAGTATTTAGTATTTCCTTTTTCAGGTCCCATAACTTTACCAATTTCTTTCACGAGTATTTTTATCATAGGAGCAATCTGGAACTTTATAAAATACTCTCTTAAGAACTTGATTATATCCCAGTGTTCAGGTCCAAGAGTGATACCATCCTGCGATGCCATAAGCTGAGCCATCCCTTCCTTCCATTCCTCCCAGTCCTGGAGATAACCATCCTCATCAACCTCATACTGTTTTCCTTCAAACTCTAACTGCGGCATCTTTCTACCTCCTTGATTTTATTATTTGAATTGATTTATAGAAGAAATCTTCTATCATCATGAATCAGCATATGATACATGCCTCTCTATTCTCTTTGCAAGTACAAAAAATGATTTCTTGTAACCATTCAGTGACGGGTGGAATTTGGTAGCCGCAGGCTTTAGCCTGCGTTAATGGCGCAACCTAAAGGTTGCGGCTACCACCTGTAACTGAAGGGTTATGATTTCTTTTAAGAAGTTATAAACAGTAATACAACGGCATAACTATGGTCAAATAAAAAAAATTTATCAAAAGATAATTTTTCCTTTTTGTGGTGAACACCCTTTGTATTGACCCTTTTCATTTTGAATTTCTATTTGGAAAAGATCATTAAGCCAACCACAAACATATCCATGAAAGCTAAAAGTTTGGCTCATATCTTTCTCTTTTGAGATTAGGGTTTACAGTACATCAGTTGTTCAAAAAAATCAACTTAAATTTAAAATTTTAACTTGAAAAGATATTAGTTAATATTAAAGGTTTTACATTGTTTTTTGTAATCTGCTGCACTATGCAGCATGCCCTCAACCCATTCTCGTGTGCCATGTGCATGCACATGGGTATACGTCACAAGGACATTCTTATAACAGAGCCCGTCCATTTTTTTCCTGATACCCTCCCCCTTTTTCATCTTGAAGGAAAAATAGATACCGTCTTTTTCACCCATATTCAGAACATGAGAATAATGAAACTCATGCCCATGCAGAACCTGACCTTTCTTGAAATAGGGATTCGATACTTCAACGTCTATCTCAGTATATCCGTGCCCCTGTGGTTTTTTACTTACTCCTGTAACGAACGGCAAAATACCGACCATGGGAAACCTCTTCTCTTGCCAGATCAGCTCTTCACCAAGATACATCAAACCACCACATTCTGCATAAATCGGCAGACCTTCTTCAGCAGCCTTTCTGATGGATAGCCGTAATGTTTCATTAGAGGATAACAGAGATGCATGAGTTTCAGGGAATCCGCCTCCAATATAAAGTGCATCGAGAGAAGGCGGCAAATCATCTGCTAAGGCACTGAATTCTATGATCTCTGCTCCTGCTCTTTTTAACGCATCTATATTCTCAGGATAATAAAACTGGAATGCTGAATCACGAATAACACCAATGGTGACTGGATTTTTTATAATTTCATCTAATAATCCCCCCTCACCCCCCTTTATTAAGGGGGGGATGGGGGGATTTAATGGCGGTGCATTAACTGCGATTTGCAATAACTGCTCGACATCTAAATGCTTAGCCATTATCTCTGTAGCGTTGTCTATTGCATCTTCGGCCATGGGATGTTCTTGAGACGGTATCAGGCCAAGATGTCTTCCCGGGAAAGTAATATTTTTTAATTTAGGAATTGTACCAACCACTGGCAGATGGCAATAATGTTCTATACTTTTACGGATAATTTCCTCATGCCGATTCCCAGCTAATCTATTAAGAATCACACCTTTAATCGGAACATCTTGATCGAACATCTGGCATCCAAGCACTAATGCTGCAATGGTGCGTGTGACCTTTGTACAATCAATCACAAGGATGACCGGAGACTGAATCAGCTTTGCCAATTCAGCAGTGCTTACACTGCCTTCCAGATCCATACCATCATAAAGCCCTCTATTGCCCTCGATGACGGCAATATCTGCATCTTTTGTATTCAGGCTGAAGGAAGAAAGTGCCTGATCCTTACTCATCAAAAAAAGGTCAAGATTATAACAAGGATGTGATGCTCCTAAACGTAACCAGCCCATATCAATATAATCAGGGCCCTTTTTGAACGGTATGACTTTCTGTCCCTTCTCGTGCAGAACCCTGCAGAGACCTACCGTAATAACAGTTTTCCCCGTATCACCACCAAGGCCTGCAATAGTAAGCCTTGGGCATCTGATCATCTTTTAGGACCTGGAATCTCAAATGAAGCACAGGAACCGCTGCCGCAGCTTTTAACTGTTTGTTTAGACTTTTTCCCACCACTTGATGTAATTACACTTACCGAACTTAAAATCCTCTCCACTTCCGGCGAACTGCATTTCGGGCATTTCATACCTGACTTTTCATCCTCTTTCTTGAGTTTCAAAAGTTCAAACACATGCCCACAGCCAAGACATTTAAATTCATAGATGGGCATCAGTTCTCCTCCTTTCACAGATTATGATGATTGAGAATTACAACCAATTACTACATTTAATAATGGTTCATTTGTAAAAAAGTTGAAAATCATAAACGACTGGATTCCCGCCTGCGCGGGAATGACAGAACTACTTACAATTAATGGTCATTCCCCGACTTGATCGGGGAATCCAGATGTCTTTTCAACTAAAATACGAAAGACACTTAATAATACTAACATAGCGTGGAAAAGATAGGCTACAAGAAAACCGAAGAATACAGCTATAATAGAGTAAATACCCAAAGGAGATACAATGAAAGCTTCACCTGAAGAGCCTCGTTGCCCTTTTTGTTACCACAGAATAGAACAGCCTAAGGAATTACCATCAAGGAAAATAGTCGAATTCCCCCTTGGTGTCTGTGAGCATTGCGGAGTTGTGTATGCTTATGATGTAACAGGACATAACATGGGAGCTGCCTTTATCGAGGCGTTATTATTCGCCTGCAATGAAGATGACTATCTGGCTTTTTCTCTCTCATATGGAGAAGATTATACAGATGCGGTTGTTGGAAATTATGATATCATTACCCATACAATCGTTCCTGAAAGAACCTACAACGAACGGTTTGTAAGGGGAGTACTCATTTTCGTTAAACTTATTGCCCAGTATCAGGAAGCAACTGAACAGAAGGTCAAAGAAAAATCAAAAACTTTGCTACCTATTACCAAAACCAAATTACGCTCTGAAAAATTTTCTAAAGAAATAGTGCGTCAGTATGCATTAGAAAACAAACGTGAAGAACTTATAGCTTTGGCAGAAGAAGACACACGGGTAATGAACGAATTACAGCGCATGCTCTATACTCCTGATGAATCTTTGCGCTGGCGAATCATTGACATGCTCGGTGCAGTGAGCAAAAAAGCAGGAGAGATCCGGCCTGATATCATCAGTAAATTAATATCCAATTTATTACAGAGTGCAGCCTCCCCCGGTGCATCTGCATGGGGTGCAATAGAAGCCACCGGTTCAATAATAAGTACAAACCCTGATTTGTTTGGAGAATTCAGCCCGGCCTTACTCTCTTTTTTACAACAGAAGAATCTCTGGAAGGAAGTTACATGGGCAATCGGAAAAATCGCTATGGTTGAACCGAAATTGGTCAAGTATGCCTTCAAAACACTTCGCTCTTTTCTTGATGAGCAGGATCCCGCTTTGAGAGGATACGCTGCATGGGCATTGGGTAATTTAGGGTACGATGATGTAATAGAAGATTTGAAAAAACTTGAGACAGATGATGAGAAGCTTTCGATATTCAGAAATTCTGAATTGGAAGAAACAACAGTCGCACAATTATCAAAAGAGGCTATGGAAAAACTCAGCAAACCCAAATAATGCACACACCTCTCATAAGATATCTTGTTTCTTCGCCTTATGGCGATGTTCCTGTGGATAATGATAAGTTGGATCTGCCATTAGAAGTGGATCCGTTGAAAACACCCTATAGAGTTTATTTTCAATCAATCCGTGACTTTCTGAGACAAAAGGATTTCGAATCTTTACTTACAAATCCCCCCTCGCCACCCTTTAGTAAAGGGGGGTTGGGGGGATTTTCTGATGAACTTGATGAAATCATTATCCGCTCAGAAAAACATGGGGCTCTCTACCATCCTGCAAGCATTGAAGTCATAATCAAAGGTGATAGTGTAAAATTTGGGCTCAATGTAGCTGTCACAGATACAGGCAAGGATTTATTGAAGAAAGAATTCATTGTTCTTAAAACACTCCATGAAAAATTCAACCTGCCATATATTCCAAAACCCTATTTTATGGATGAATTGAATTCCATGGTCTTCCTTCTGGAAGAATGGTTTGAAGGGTATCACGAGTTTCATCTTTCTATGACCGAGAGCGGGGTACAGTCGATTAAACTCTGGGAGTTTGGCAAAGGATATAAATACCTGACTTCAGAACAGAGTTTTGAAATATACAGACAGGCATCAAAGATACTCACACTTTATTATGGTATGAATGACTTTTGCCAGATATATCCCTGGCACCATGCAGCAGGTGACTTTGTAGTTAAAATAGAACTTGAAAATAATCCCCCCTCACCCCCCTTTACTAAAGGGGGGGATTCAGAAAGTCCCACTTTGAAAAAGGGGGATTTAGGGGGATTTACAGGTGAAAAAATAGATGTACGCCTCACAACAGCAAGACAGTATGAACCATACATGATATTTCAAGAAAAAGAGAATATGAATCCTATTATTGCCTTATTCTATTTTCTTCTAAACCTCACTATCAAAATGCGTCTGGATAAACTGGATGGGGTGGGTGATACAGTATGGGCAGAAGACTTCTGTCTTGAGGCAACCATGAAAGGTTTCCTTGATGGATTGAGATTAAAAGAAGAATTTAAAAATTATTTCAGTTCAGAAAAGGAGTTTTTCAATATACTGAAATCATTTCGCTTGGAAGATTTAAAGACTGCTTATAGTCCTTTAATTGACCTGTACAACATGACGGGTGATTACCCTGTAATTGCCGAAAATTTAGACAGGCATGTGGAAGCATTGTATGCTACTCTCCAAAATTTCCCTGCATGATTTCTTCAAAGGGCATCCTTAAAACCCTTGCGAGCGGCAACATGAGACTTGCCTTAGCCCCGGGGTTTAAGTAACCTGCCTCGGTTAAAAGATCTTTCGAGAGCCGGACAAGCTCCTGATATAGCCTATCAAGTTTTACGGTCGGATACGTTGCTTTTTCCTCAAACCCCGAAATACCACAGACAAAAGACATCTCTTTTCCCCCATCCTTTACGCTGTAAGGCACTCCGTAAATACGGCAGATAATCGGGCGTTTTTCATAGAGAACGCATTCCTCCGAGTCCTGAAGGAGAGGACACCTTACCCTCTGTTTTCCTAAACCAAAGACCTTCATCTTGGGGTCATCCTCAAAAACCTTTAATCTGTCTTTTGCCTTTAGCATTTCAGCTTCTGCTTTTTCAGCCCGGCGGAGAACATCTCTCCTTATCTTTCTTTCAAGCTTGTTGAAATGATAATTGATATACGCTGCTTCTATAGGAAAGACACCAAAAACAGCATGACAACAATCACAACAATGGAGTCTGCAAAGAACACTAAGTGGATATTTTTCCTGGATTGTCTTGAAAAGAATGTCCGCTTTTCGGGCAACATTCACATATTGTGAAAAAAGGTCATCGATCATTTTTGATAGCTAATTTTTATCTTTCCTGGTAATGTTCTTTCTTGTTTCTTTCGTTGTTTCTTTCGTTGTTTCTTTCTTTGTCTTACTGCGGTGGGTTTCCAGAAGCTTTAAAAATTCAGGGTGCACCTCAAAACCTAATTCTAATGCCTTATCACAATTCTTGATAGCCTCATCAAATTCACCCTTCAAATAATAGGCATTGGCAAGGTTATTATAACCTAAAGCAAAATCAGGGGCTAATGCGAGCATCTTCTTGTTCGTCTCGATACTCTTTTTGACATCTCCTTTTTGCAGATAGGCATTTGCAAGGTTGCACATCGCCTGAATAATCTCAGGATTCAATTCCAATGCTTTTTCCAAAGCCTCTATTGCCTCATCAGTCTTTCCCATCTGAAGGTAAGCAAAGCCCAGATTTGCATAGCCTCTTGCATATCTCGGTTCTATTTCGACAGCTCTTAAGTTCGCTTTAATTACTTTCTCAAGATCACCTTCCTTGAAATAGATATATCCCAGATTAACAAAGGCTTCAAACATCCGGACACCGGTATCAATAGACTCTTCGAATGCCTCTATTGCCTCATCGAACTTTCCTTGATTCATAAAGGCTACCCCTAAATTATAAAGGGAAGTTGAACATTCCGGTTTTTCTATTAGACGTTGTTTCTGTTCAGCAATAAACTGCTCTATATCTTTTGGTTCTTTCATTAGCATTTATAATAATACAGGTAGGTTATTTTTTATAAAATTATCCTTATCTTATAAGGTAACCTTATAAAAGACTGGATATGTTAAACCTGTAATGTTGTAAAAGACATTTTGAAGATATGGGTGGCTATGAAAGCCACCCATATTGACATCAAAATTTGACAGGCTGGCTTACGAGCCTCCTGTATCCCCTGCTTTTTCAGGAGATATGCCTCTACCTTTCAGGCCGTACATCGTGGAGCTACCAGTTGAAAAGAGTTCTAAAACACCTTCTCTCACCATCTCAGAGGCGATATTTTTAACCTCTGTTACATTGGTATCCGGTATTGTTTTCTTGACACCAACGAGCATATCTTTAAAATAGAACTTGGTTTTAGCACCCTTTGAGGCATAATCCATAATCGCCTGTCTAATATCTTCTGTTCTTCCCATAATTTTTACTCCTCAAAAATCTATTTTTTCTTATTATATACTATCAACAGCTTTAAATACAACTATATGCCGCCAACAGCCTTGGATACTGCCCACGCATGTTCAGTGTACTTAAATTGAGTTGAAGTCCTATATGTATCGTATTGAAGGCGGTAATCGTCAATTAAATGATGCGTAAATGGCAGACCTGTCTTCTCGAAGAATTTTTCCCAGCCAATACGCTCTGCCCAATCTCCAAGTCTTTCGTATTTATTCGCTTCTTTTGCCCAAACTTCGACTATCTTCTTAACAACATCGGTCACCTCGGGCCAGCGTGGCATATTGTTTGGTAAAATAGGCACGATAACCTTCGAGAATTTCGGTCTACTGATACGGTTTGAAATCTTTCCGCCAGCCAGGATAGCTACACCGTCTCCTGCGCTGTCTGCCAGAGGTAGGCCCATGCACATAGTGTAACAGTTTCCGCAGTACATACACTTTTCAATATTGACTGATACGCTTTTCTTCCCTTCCTCGGTCGTAATAGGCTTTATAGCATAGAGAGGACAGGCTGCAACAACCAGTGGAATTTCACAGGCCTTTCCGATAACCTCGCTGTCAATTGCAGGTGGCTTGCGGTGGTAACCGAGCAGTGCAATATCAGAACAGTGCACAGCACCGCACATGTTCAGACAGCAGGCTAAAGCTATTCTTAACTTAGCAGGCAATCTCATGTTTTTGAACTCATCAAATAACACATCTGCAACAGCTTTTACCGGACCGGAGGCATCGGTTGCAGGGGTATGGCAGTGAATCCATCCCTGGGTATGGACAATATTGGTCATGCCCATTCCTGTGCCGCCTGTTGGGAATTTAAAGGAACCAGCTACATGTTTTCTGCTGTCCAGTTCCTTTTTGAGCGCCTTTGCCTTTTCTTCGCTGTCTACGATAAATTCAATGTTATTCCTTGTTGTGAATCTTACATACCCATTAGCGTGTTTATCTGCTATATCACAGATTTCACGGATATGTTCTACTGACATTATCCTTGCTCCACCGGCTCTTACTGTATAAGCCTTTTCACCTGTTTCAGAAACATGCACCAACAGACCGGGCTCCAATATCCTGTGAGAAACCCATTTCCCGTAATTACGCTTGATTACAGGTGGCAGAAACTGTCCATAGTGACAGGGTCCAATGTCAGTTATTCTGTTTTCTTGTGTTTTTTGGGGATTATAATAACCAAATTTGCCTTTCGACATAACATATCCTCCTTTATATTATCTTGGATGTCTGCTTCTATAGTCGTCAATATCTCTTGCAAATCCACCTGGGACTTCTTCTTCCTTAAAGAAGACATATGGATTAGAACGAGGCTCTTTAACCATCTGAGGCATAGGCGGAATTCCAAGCACTTCAGCAAATGTCTTCAGACCCATACGCTGAATCAATTCGCCAATACGCTCACGGTTCTTGCCTTCTTCAATCCACCATTCAAAAGCCTTCCTTGCAACCTCTTTTTGGGTATCATAAGGCTTTACTGCGTACATAAAGGGTATAGTCATTACTGACATCTGAGCCCCTTCTAATATTGGTGCCTTTGCGCCAAAGAGGATACTCACACCCTGATCTGCACCCACTCTCAAAGCCTCTGGCATAGCGTCTATACAATGCATACAACGGTTACATTCTGCATTGTTGATACTCAGTTTCTTACCATCCCATTGCATACACTGGGTAGGACAAAGGGCGATTACCTCCTTCTGAATGTCGAAGGGTCCCCAATCTCTTCCGGCAAATCCTCCACCATCTGGTGGGATCTTGCCTGCAACGTATTCCTTTACTGCATCCTGATTAATGCGTATATCGTCTTTCCATGTACCGATGTAAGCCATATCCGACCGGGCAATAGATGCCACACAGCCATTGGGACATCCATCAAATTTAAATTTAAATTTATACGGAAAGGCCGGCCTGTGTAATTCATCCTGGAAGGTCATGGTCATGTCATAACACATATCCATGGTATCAAAACATGCGAATTCACACCTTGCCTTACCTATACAATCAGAAGGTGTACGGAGGTTTCCACCCGAACCACCCAAATCAACACCAAGATCATGGGTCAGATCAAAGAATAGAGGCTCTAATTGTTCTGAAAAAGAACCCAGGATGACCATGTCACCGGTTGAACCATGCAGGTTGGTTAAACCGCTTCCGCGGTATTCAGCTATATCACAAAACGCTCTCAGGAAATCAGATGTATAAAATTTGGCTCCGGGCTGATTCACCCTGATGGTATGGAAATGCGCAATATTGGGGAATTTCTGCTGCTGGTCGCAGTAACGGCCAACAATGCCTCCGCCATAACCAAGAACTCCAACGATACCGCCGTGTTTCCAGTGGGTCTCACCCTCTTTATATGAAAGCTCTACTACCCCTAACAAATCATCGCAAAGATCCGTTGGTATCATCAGATTATCTTGTCCCAATTTGTGTCTATGTACAGCCTCTCTCTTTATATCGCTTACAAAACTGGGCCAGGGCCCTGACTCTAATTGCTCCAACATTGAAATATCATG
Organism: Nitrospira sp.; assembly: GCA_016873575.1. GTDB lineage: Bacteria > Nitrospirota > Thermodesulfovibrionia > Thermodesulfovibrionales > SM23-35 > VGWY01. The sequence continues at coordinate 21,226 of VGWY01000012.1, forward strand.
CTTACACTTGTAATTTTTCAGCTCTTCTTCTGTATAATTTTTCAACTGTTCATCAGTAAAAATCCTCACATCGTTATATTTCCGATGCTCTTTCTCTTCTTTATCCCACAACTTCTCCTGTCCTGGCAATGACATCTTCTACCTCCTTCTGCTGAGTTTTTTTATAAAATGCAGGCCAACAGAGTAAAAATTTAGACTTTCTCTTCACCCCCCTTCCTTCTATGGGTATTTACATGAATGCTGGCTGAAAGCTCCGACTTTCAGTCGGGGATGAAAGCCAGCTTTATGAAAAAATTTTCCTTACATCGAAACCCCGACTTTTAGTCGGAGAGCTTCACTAAAGTTTTAAAGAAAATAGCCTTCTTTTTTTGTAAGACCTAAGAAAGGTGTTTAATGATAATCAACTCTTTCCCTTTTGTCAAGTAGAGATTATTTATAGAAATATTAGCCCTACAACGACATTTAAAAGAATTATAAATTGACAATTAGAGCATAATCTGCAAGAATATAAAGAAACTTCAAAGGAGGCAGATTATGCTACCGAGTTGCCGGATTGAAGGAGATGTTTTTACAATACC
>VGWY01000013.1 GCA_016873575.1 Nitrospira sp.
TTAGCACCTTTTTTTGTAAAGATATTGGAGGCTAAAAAACCAATAAATGTTACAAGGATAATTGTCACAAAAAATCCTGTGCCAGGTATAGGAATACCAAGCAGACTATCTATTTTTGTAAAGATAATGTAGAAAACATATACAGTTATGGCAATAGGAACTAAAAATATTAATCCCTGAAAAAAATAACCAGCAAGTCTTTTCACGGTGTCCTCCTTACCCCTTCCATTTCTTCCTTTTCCAGACCTTTTCTGCCTCTACTGCAAAAAATACCACAGTTGAGAGGAAAAGTGTAAATATCAATTCACTAAAGGTCAAAGGCTCTGTCTTGAAAATCGGATTTAAGAAAGGCACATATATAGTTGCCATTTGAAGAGCAAATGTCAAAATAAATGCCCCAACCAAAGGCTTATTAGAGAACAGCCCCTGTGAAAAGAGAGATTCCTTTTCAGAACGTATTGCGAGCACATGTCCCATTTGGCTGAGGCATAACACAGTAAAAACCATTGTCTGCCAGTGGGCATGCCCTGTTTTTATAGACCATGCCTGTGTAAAAATGGATACAAAACCCATGAGGAGTCCTACCCAAATGATATGTGTTCCAAGATTATGTGCAAATATACTCTCCTGAGGGTGTCTCGGCGGCCTGCTCATAATACCTTTTTCTGATGGCTCTGCCGCAAGGGCAAGACCGGGAAGTCCGTCAGTGACAAGATTGATCCAGAGTATATGAATCGGCAAAAGAGGGATGGGAAGCCCTAAGAAAGGCGCAAGAAATATCGTCCATATCTCACCTGAGTTGCTTGTCATTGTATATTTTATGAACTTCCGGATATTGTCAAAGATTCGTCTGCCTTCCTTCACGGCCTTTACAATGGTTGCAAAATTATCATCAAGAAGAATCATATGGGAAGCCTCTTTCGAGACATCTGTTCCTGTAATGCCCATGGCAACACCTATATCAGCCCTCTTTAATGCAGGTGCATCATTAACCCCATCTCCTGTCATGGCAACGAATTGACCTTTGTCCTGAAGCGCTTTTATTATCTTTAATTTCTGCTCCGGAGCGACCCTTGCATAGACCTGTATCTTCTCCACCCTTTCCTCAAATTCCTCCAAAGGCAACTCCTCAAGTTTCTTGCCCGTGATTATCGCCTTTGAGTCATCCTCAATGATACCAAGCCTCCTGGCTATTGCCTTCGCTGTAAGTGGATGGTCACCGGTTATCATCACAGGCTTTATACCAGCAGTCTTGCATAATGTTACAGCTTCCTTTGCCTCTTCTCTTGGAGGGTCCATCATTCCCACAAGGCCTAAGATTGTGAGGCCTGTCTCCACATTCTCAGGAGACATATTAGATGGCAGAGAATCCCACTTTCTCATGGCAACGCCTAACACTCTAAGCCCGTCGGCAGCCATTCTTTCATTTATCCTAAGGATTTCTTTGACATCTAAGGTCTTTAACCCCTCAGGTGTCGAGATGCTATCGGATCTTTCAACCAGGACCTCAACAGCCCCCTTTGTGAAGGATATTACCCCCCCATCTCCCCCCCTTTGTAAGGGGGGGAATGTAGGGGGGGTCTTATGAATTGTCGTCATACATTTTCTTTCAGAATCAAAAGGGATCTCGGCAATTCTCGGGAAGTCCTTTTCAAGTTCCTTTTTATTGAAACCATTATCACTTGCGATGTTATACAGAGCAATTTCCGTTGGGTCGCCAATAACATTGCCTCCAGCGTCCCTTTGTGCGTCGTTACTTAATGCAAGAGCCATAAACAGTTCGGAGACCTCATTTTTACTACGAACTCCGACCTCTGAACTTCGAACTAATTTGTTGTCAACAAAAATCTCTTCCACTGTCATCTTATTTAAAGTCAGCGTACCCGTCTTGTCAGAGCAGATATATGTAACAGATCCCAGGGTTTCTACTGCTGGAAGTTTTCTTATGAGGGCGTTTTGCTTTACCATCTTCTTTGCTCCAAGTGCAAGGGAGATGGTTATCACGGCAGGGAGGGCTTCAGGTATTGCTGCAACAGCAAGAGAAATTGCAGTTAGAAACATCAGGACAGGAGATTCTCCCCTCAAAATACCAACACCAAAAACGATGGCACAGATTGCAAGGACAGCAATGGCAAGTTTCTGGCCAAAACTTGCAAGCCTTTTTTGAAGCGGTGTCTTTACCTCTTCTTCCTCTTGAAGCATTGTAGCAATCTTTCCTAATTCTGTCTCCATCCCTGTAGCTACAATAATTCCAGTACCTCTACCGTATGATACTGTAGTACCTTTATATACCATGTTTTTCCTGTCTCCGAGAGGAATCATCTCATCGTGAAGGACTTTGATATGTTTTTCCACAGGTATCGACTCTCCGGTCAATGCTGCCTCTTCTACTTTTAACTGGGCTAACTCTATAAGCCTCATGTCTGCTGGTACAATCTTCCCAGCTTCAAGGATTACTACATCACCTGGAACTATCTGAGAAGCAGGAATGTTTGCTGGCATTCCATCTCTCATGACAGTTGCAGTAAGTGCTGCCATCATCTTCAACGCCTCCATTGCCTTTTCTGCGCGGTATTCCTGAACAAATCCGATAATGGCATTGAGGACAACAATTACAACTATGGCTATGGTATCTGAGAGTTCACCAATGATTCCGGATATAATTGCAGCCGCAATAAGGACAATGATCATGAAGTCCTTGAACTGGTCAAGGAACATCATGAATGGGGTCTTCCTCTTTTTCTCTTTTAATTCGTTGAGTCCGTACTCTTCAAGTCGTTTCTGCGCCTCTTCTGAGGAGAGCCCCTGAAGGGACGTTCTTAGTTCTGTAAGAATATCATCTGTTTTTTTCTGATGCCAGCGCATAAATCCCCTTTATCTGTTTGTCACAGCATTTATTCTGCTCATAATCAAGAGAGAGGCTTCATAAATGTCATCTGCAATGAAATCTGGTTCAAGTGATAGTTCCTGTATATGTTTTCTGCCATGTCCGGTCAAAAGATAGACTGATCCTGCTCCAACATTATATGCCATTTCAGCATCATGCGGATGATCACCTATGACATAGGAATTTCGTAAATCTATGCTGTACCTTTTCTCTATCTCTCTAATAAAATACTGATTAGGTTTACGACAAATACAATTTTCTTCTTTCCCGTGTGGACAATAAAATACCTGTTTAATATCAATACCATAGCGATTAAGCAGTTGGATGAAATAACCATTGAAATGCAAGAATTCCTTTTCGCTGAAGGCATTCTTAGCAATTCCAGTTTGGTTTGTAATAATGAAAAGTAAGAATCTTTTCTGTAAAATTCTTAATGCTTCAATGGCACGGGGGATAAAGATCAGTTTCTCTGGTAAATATAAATCTCCTACATCCTCATTTATCGTGCCATCCCTGTCTAAAAATATCGCTCTATGCATCAGAGTCAATATATGTGGTATTATCTATCTCTGGATAATTCCCATATGGATTCCGCTGTCGCATGTCTATCCTTTCGTAAATTTTTCCTCGATGAATTTAGTAGAGTACTCTCCTTTCTGAAAATCATCGTCACTTAATACCTTCAGGTGAAAAGGGATTGTTGTTTTTATTCCTTCAATAGTATATTCCTCTAACGCCCTCTTCATGAAAGCAATAGCTGATTTGCGGTCTTTGTCATGGACAATCAATTTGGCTATTAATGAATCATAATAGGGGGGAATAACATATCCTTTGTAAAGATGGGAATCTACACGGATTCCGGTTCCGCTTGGAGGACTGTATTCGGAGATTTTTCCAGGCGAGGGCATAAAGTTATTATCAGGGTCTTCGGCATTGATTCGACATTCTATAGAATGGCCGTTGCAGGTGATATTCTTCTGTTGATATGTCAGCTTTTCGCCAGCAGCAATACGAATCTGCTCTATAACTAAATCTACTCCTGTAATCATCTCGGTGATAGGGTGTTCAACCTGAATCCGGGTATTCATCTCTATGAAATAAAAGTTGCCTTCTCTGTCTAATATGAACTCGACTGTGCCTGCGTTATAATAGCCTACTGCTTTCGCTGCCCTCACGGCTGTCTCACAGATACGTTCTCTCAATCTCTTATTCATAGCAGGTGAAGGAGTTTCTTCAATGAGTTTTTGGTGGCGTCTTTGTATTGAACATTCCCTTTCCCTTAAGTGGATTATATTTCCGAATTTATCTCCCAAAACCTGCACCTCGATATGCCGTGCTTTATCAATCAACTTCTCGATGTAAACCTCGTTATTACCAAATGAGGCTTGAGCCTCAGCCCTCGCCATAGAAAGACACGAAACCAAACTTTCACTATCATGAGCGATTCTCATGCCTTTCCCCCCACCGCCGGCAGATGCTTTAATCAATACAGGAAAGCCTATTTCCTCTGCTATGTGTATGGCTTCTTCCAGATCCTTGATTACAGCTTCGCTACCGGGTACAACGGAAACTTTAGCCTTCTTCATGGTCTCTATCGCAACAGATTTATCTCCCATCAATCTTATTGCCTCGGTAGGGGGGCCTATAAATGTTATGTTACGGGACTCACACATTTCAGCAAAGTATGCATCCTCAGATAAGAATCCATAACCCGGATGTATCGCATCCGCATTCGTGATCTCTGTTGCACTGATAATCGCTGTATAATTAAGATAGCTTTCCCTGCTATGTGCCTTGCCGATACATACAGCTTTATCTGCAAGTTTTACATGAAGGCATTCTCTATCTGCCTCTGAGTACACTGCAACGGTTTGTATTCCCATTTCATTGCAAGCTTTTATTATCCTCAGCGCAATTTCACCCCGATTGGCAATCAAGATTTTAGAAAACATTTCTGCTCTTTATAATTCCTGCTTTTCTAATTTCTTACTGGGCATTGATAAAGAAGTTATTTACCCAAATCCAGCGATAAACCTGAAAACCCTATGATGTGTCTGTCATTGCGAGCGCCCGTAGGGTGCGTGGCAATCTCAAAACAAAGGTCAGATTGCTTCGTTTCACTCGCAATGACAACTTCTATCGCTCAATTTGGGATTTAAGTAACTATCTGATTGTAGCTACTTTTTAAACACACTAAACAACTTATCAAGTCCTGTTTTCTCAAGCTTTGATACAGTCTCAAGCTCTCCAGCATCAAGCCATATCCCTTCACACTCAGAACATTCGTCTATCTTTATTCCCTTGTAGTCGATCTCGATAAGTTCCATACCACACTTAGGGCATCTCATATAATGAAGATCCTTCAGCTTCCTTTTTTCCTCGTCGCCGAGCTTTTTATGCTTTTCCTCCTCGATTTTCTTTTTCCTTTCAAACTCCTTCCTTGCAAAATATTCCTCTTCCTGTTCACTCGGCTTTAACGGCATAACAAACCTCCTTTTTAAAAATTAAGTTATTACATTATCGAGCCATTGAGCTAATGACTCAGCCTTATCCTAAAACACCTTCACATGCGTTATCTCGGTATCTTCACTGTTTTGATACCCATCCTTTCACGCTTGAGGTACTACTTTTTACTCTACCGAGCAGTCTCCTTGCCCAGACATATTCGGTAGCAAGGATTGCCAGACCGATTGGAATTACCACCATTGCAGGCCCTGGCAATATAATCATAGCGATACCAATAAGCAGAACTGTAAAACCAATGACCGCTATAATCAGTCTCTTTGCTTGCTTAATACTTTTAAACAAAAGTGCAGTCATATATCATCAATCAAAAAACCAAAGGGTCAGGGCTTGCTTTTTGATGCCTCCTTTTATCAAAAGAGTAAAAACCTGATCACATTTTGTTTTGAACCTTGATCATCTCTATGGGCAGCTCCCTGCCACAATGCTTGCAAACTATTGCATCTTCCTTAATAATCTCTGCACAGTGGGGACACCTCTTGGTATATCCTTTAGATACCATAGGTGGAAGCACTGCAATAACAACAATAAGTAACGGAACAATCGCACATAGTATAAACCAACATACTGGGCTGCGACCCTTTCTTCTGGCTATAATGCCCCCTACAATGCCTGAAATGATAACCAGTAAGACATATCTAAACAATGACAATGGATACCTCTGGTAATGATTACTCGGTTATCTCTTTTGTATATCACCTACGCCTATAAATGGTACTGCTCCACCGCCTGTAACCTGGGGGAGTATCCCATTCCATTTCTCTATAGCCTTGAGATTAGCCTCTATCTTTCTAAGCTCTATAAGATCTGCTGAAATATTTGCTCTCTGTAGCCTCAGGGACTCTGCTTCTGCCTTTGCTGCTGTGATCTTCTGCTCTGCCTCTATCCTTATCCTATCGAGGTCTCTTTTTGCCTTTAGTGCAAGCTGTTCTGCTGTCTGCTTTGACTCAATAGCCTCTGTAAAGATTTTAGAGAAGCTGAATGCGACAATAGAAACCGCATCAACTGCTATGTTGTGCACCATGAGTCTTTCAGCAAGTGTTGTTCTCATTGCCTCGCTTACCGCTGGCCTTTTTGTGATAAGCTCTTCTGCTGAATACCTGGCTGACACAGCTTTCATTACCTCTTGTATTGCAGGGTCTATAATACGCTCCTTGAATTCTACCCCAATGGTTTGATAAACAACATTTGCCTTATCAGGTATGATATGATAGTTAAGCGCAACCGATGATGTCACATCCTGAAGATCAGCCGAGCCAGATACGGCATCAGTCACTGCCTTCTGCACCTTGACATCCATCAGGGCAACCTTCTGCATTATAGGTATCCTGAAATGCAGTCCTTCATTCAACACCTTATCCTGAACAGCGCCAAAATTAAGGACAACACCTCTTTGACCTGCCCCAACCTGAACCCATGGATTTAAAAACAGGAAAAACACCAGAATTGCTCCAATAATTATTACTATCCTCAAAGGGCCTTTCTTCATTGCAGACTTCATTGCTTCCTTTGTTGCCTCTTTTGCCCTGTATATATCTTGCTCATCCATTTGCTTCCTCCTTTTGTTTTTTGTAATTTAGTTTTTTAGCTCTTTTAGCAGACTCCTTGCTCATATAAATTCAGTGGCAAGGATTCCTATCCCCAACGGTATTACAATAAATGCAGGACCTGGCAATACAATCATGGCAATGCCCATGAAAAGCACTGTGAAACCGACTATTGCTATCATCAGTCTCTTTACCTGTTTAATAGTCTTACGCATGAACACAGTCATATGCCTTTCCTTTTATTTACTTTGAAATAACCTTTTCGAACATATGTGTGTTTGGACTGTAGGAATATACATCTCCTGTACCAATATCATAATACCATCCATGCAGGTAAAGAGAACCTTTTCTTAATGACCGGCTCACAAAAGGATATGTCTGGATATTTCTCAGTTGAATAAGAACATTTTCCTTCTCTGTAATTCTTTTGTGGTGCTCCCCTTTCAGGTCACCATAAAAAACTTTTACTATATCTTTAACAGGCGATACTATCTTCAACCAATTCCTAAGATGGGGCATATTTTTAAACTCTTTTTTATCTATTAGCGCATGAATTGCCCCGCAATTGGAGTGTCCACAAATGATAATATCAGACACTTTTAAGCCCAGTACTGCAAACTCTATTGCTGCTGCAACACTGTTTTTGTCTTTTATGGCATCATATGGAGGTATAATATTACCAACATTTCTCACTATAAAAAGTTCTCCGGGTTTACTTTGAGTGACAAGATTAGGGTCTACCCGTGAATCAGAACATGTGATGAAAAGCACCTCAGGCGTCTGTTTTTCAGAAAGTCTCCTAAAAAAGTCTTCTTCTTTCTTGAAGTAAGACTCCTGAAAAATATGAATTCCCTTCAGAAGTTTTTCCATTCAGCTCCCCATAATTCTTGTACTGCTATGCCGTTTGTTTTGCAATTATCAAATCTTCTTTGAATTTTTTCGACTTCTCAATTAGCGTCTTCCTTGTCTTTTCCCTGAATGCTTCTAATCGCTCTGCTATCTCAGGGTATTTAATAGACAGGATGGAACAGGCAAGGTATGCGGCGTTTTTCGCTCCATCTATAGCGACTGTTGCAACTGGTATCCCCGGTGGCATCTGGACAGTTGAATATAGTGCGTCTGCTCCGTTCAATGCCCCTGACTTGAGAGGCACTCCTATAACAGGAAGCGTGGTATGTGCTGCAATCACACCCGCAAGATGGGCTGCCATCCCTGCTCCTGCTATGACCACTTCAATGCCTCTTTTTCTGGCTGTTTTGGCATACCCCGCTGTCTTATCAGGCAGTCTGTGAGCAGAACTGATATCCATTTCAAACTGGACACCCATCTCCTTCAAAACCTCTGCTGCCTTTTCCATAACAGGAAGGTCACTATCACTTCCCATAAGGATACCCACTAACGGATTACTCATAACTATCCTCCTGCTATCATGGATTCGAGTCTTGCAACTCTCTTTTCAATAGGGGGATGGGTACTGAAGAGTCTCAGAATTCCTCCTCCTGTAAGAGGGTTTACAATAAACATATGAGATGTTGCAGGATTGGCATCCATAGGTATTTTTTGAGAGGCCATATGGAGTTTTTTCAGTGCATTTGCGAGGTACAGCGGATTGCCTGCAATTCTTGCTCCATCCGCATCTGCTCCGTACTCCCTTGAACGTGATATCGCCATCTGTACCATCATGGCTGCTATAGGTCCGACTATCATCATCACCAGCGCTGCTATGGGATTGCTCCCTTTTCCCTCATTGTCACTTCTCCCGCCAAATATCATAGCCCACTGTGCCATCTGTGCAAGATAGCTTATTGCGCCTGCTATCGTTGCAGCAATTGTTCCTACAAGAACGTCTCTATGCTTTATATGTGCAAGTTCATGTGCAATAACTCCTTCAAGTTCTTCCCTTGAAAGAATCTTCATGATGCCAGTTGTTACAGCAACCGCACCATGCTTCGGATTTCTTCCTGTGGCAAAGGCATTTGGCTGATCCTGCTCCATTATATAAACCTTAGGCATAGGAAGCTCTGCTTTCTGAGCAAGCCTCCTTACGATGCCATAAAGGTCAGGGGCTTCAGATTCACTTACCTGCTTTGCACCGTACATCTTCAGAACTATCTTATCACTGAACCAGTAAGTGATGAAGTTCATGACAAAAGCCATAATAAGGGCAAATGTCATCCCGGTCTTACCGCCCAGAAGTCCTCCGATAAACACCAGCATCAGGGTCAGAGTTACCATTAAAACCATTGTCTTTAAACTGTTCATCTTATACCTCCTTGAAAAGTAAAAAAGACCTTTACCACGATAAATATTCATCATGGTAAAGGTCTCGCTTGTTAGTTTTATCCCGTTAGAATGCCCCGTGGCTTGCCACGGGGATGATAAATTAAGAAATTTTCCGCTTTTTCACACGGGGTATAATGCCCTCTGTAAAATTCTAACGGGGTTTATCTAACCAGTAGTACCGGCCTGCATATTGCAGACGTGTTGACGATATCCACTGATTCAGCTACTCCCCCTTACTATGAACTAATCTATCTGAAATAGGAAGATTGTGTCAAGACCTATCTCAGCAAATACAGTAGCATCAGATTAATCACATACACCAACATTATCCCGATAGAATCCCATGCTAAAAATAATGGCCTCTTCTCTGCACGATAGGTTAAGCCAATAATTGCAATTGTTGTCATTACAATGGCAGATAGGGCAGATATTATATGATTTGAATTAGCAAAAGAAAGAAGGGGCCCTTTGATAAAAAATATGTCATCAATGGCGAGGATTAAGATGTTAAAGATATTGCTCCCAAAGAGATTACCTATTGCAAGGTCTATGGCATCTATTTTTACAGCAGCTATAGAAACCACCACCTCAGGAAGGGATGTGGAAATTGCGATAAAAATATTGCCCACAAAGGTCTGTCCAAGACCCGTGGTTTCTGCAATGCCTTCACCTATTTTGGGCAAAAAGGTAGCAGCAACAATAACAACAAAAGCGTTGAGACCATAATTAACAATAGCGGTCTTTGTTGAAATATCTTTATATTTCAATTCAACAGCTATTTCCTTCATAAACAAAGCAATCTGTCTTTTTTCGTAAAAATAGACTAATCGCATGGCAATAAAATAAATAACTATAAATAATAAGCTATACGGTCCGATCCAGCCTAATGGAAGAATATATCTTTCTAAAAAGAGGCTTATGGCAACTATACTGAGAAGAAGTATTCCAAAACCAGCAGACAGAACATTACCATGATGAGCCTTTGCAGATATAGGCATTGGACGATAAACCGCATCAAGGAGAGCAAGGATAAGCATATTAAACACACAGCTTCCGAGCACATCACCAACAGCGATATCGGGAACTCCTGCATAAGTAACAGAGCTTATTCCTGTCACAAGCTCAGGCAGTGATGTAACAGAGGCCATTAGCACCAGACCTACCCATGCCCTGCCGAGTCCGGTCTTTTCAGCGATGATATCGCCGTACTTTGAAAGCCTTATGCCTGAAAAAACAATTACAGATGTGCAAAGTATAAATTCAATCCAGAGAAGCATTATGAATCCCTCGTAACTTTTAGTTTATCGTCATTGACTCGAAAATAGGAGTCGTTTTTTTATCCGTCATTCCGTGCTTGACACGGAATCCAGGTATGAAAAGGACTGGATACCTGCTTCCGCAGGCATGACGATTTTCATTCTCTTTTGTGAGACAACATCTCGTGTCGATTCCTGCAAAAGCAGGAATCTATACATATTTTGCAAATAACCTCTGGATTCCCACTGGAATTTACCCTCACGAAAGTGGGGGTGGGAATGACAGTAAATGTTACAAATTATCTGTAATACTTTGTTACCAGAAATCTATCTGATTCAAGATATTCTATGGCACGATTGATATCTTCCTTTTTGCCAATTAAAAGAAGAATATCTCCTCTCTTCAGGACAAAGTCTGGTTGTGGGTTTTGATGAACCTTATCTCCACGCTGAACTGCAATAATAGTGACCCCTGTCTCGGTTCTAAGGCGAAGTTCCTTAATGGAATGTTCATCCACCTTGGATGCTTCTTTTATTAGATAGGACTCTGTATTTATCTCCTTTAGTAATTCATATTTTTCTGCTAAATGTTTTCTGGGCAACTCTACAGCTCTGAGAACCCTGTAATTATCTTTCCTAATGTTATCTATATGTTCTGTGATTACATTCCTTGGCATATGGTAGTGATGAAGTACCCTTGAGAATATCTCTATTGAGGTCTCAAATTCCTCGGGTATTACTTCATTTGCACCGAGTGTCCTCAGGTCATCCACCTCTACAATGTATCTTGTCCTCACGATGATGTAAATGTCAGGGTTTTCACTTCTTGCTATAGCTACTATACTCCTTGTGGAAGCAGGGTCGGATATTGCTATAACCAATAGTCTTGCCTTTTCGATACCCAGTTTATGGAGTATTTCTTTACTTGTCCCATCACCATAATATATGGGCTCTCCTTTTTTCTTCATATCTCTTACGGTATCGCTATTCATCTCAAGCACAACATAGGGTATCTCTGCTTCTTTTAATACCCTTGCCAGATTTCTTCCGTTTAGACCAAAACCAATAATTATCACATGATCATGTCTTTTTCTCGGAAACCCCTCTCCTTCATAACCCTTTTTGAGTATCCTCACCTTTTTTAGTAAACGCCTTTCAGCTATCCATTCTGATACAGAGGGGGCGACTTGCAGTACGAAGGGCGTAACCATCATCGTCACAACAGAAGATGAAAGAAATATCTGATAAAAATCATCTGTTATAAGTCCCAATGCTTTTCCTGAAATAGCAAGCACAAAGGAAAACTCACCAATCTGGGAGAGCCCGAGACCAGCATGAATGGAAGTTCTAAGAGGGCTTCCTATCACAATCGCCGAGAACATCCCTGTAATTATCTTAAGGCTGAATATCGATGCAACAATGATTGTTATCTTTAAAAGATGATCAAACATATACTCTATATTCATCAGCATTCCGACAGAGACAAAAAATAAGCCTATGAAACTTTCCTTAAAGGGTAATATATCTGCCGTTGCCTGGTGTGCATACTCTGATTCCGATATTATAAGACCTGCCAAAAATGCTCCAAGGGCAAGGGAAAGGCCGAATCTTGCGGTTAGAAGTGCAATGCCAAGACAAAGGAGTATGATTGTAATGATAAATAGCTCTCGACTCCTTGTATGTACAACTTGACGGAGAAGGGCAGGAACTATCCATCTCGCACTGAGAAGCACAACTGCTATAATCAAGGCTGCCCTTCCCATTTTTATTAGAACATCCATTATGTTTATACTCTCCCCTGATAATGCAGGGATAAGTAGCATAAGGGGTACAACACAGAGGTCCTGGAAGATCAGTATTCCTACCATTATTCGTCCATGTGGAGAGTCTATCTCACCTTTTTCTGCGAGCGACTTTAAGACAATTGCGGTACTGCTTAATGCGATAAGAAATCCGAAAAAGACAGATTGATTAATGTTTTTTATTGCAAAATAGGCAGCAATAGCCGATAAAACGATAGTAAGGAATACCTGTACGCCGCCACTCCCTATAACAGCCTTCTTGATCCTGACAAGTTTTGCCATGGAAAACTCAATGCCTATTGTAAAAAGGAGAAGTATGACGCCGATTTCCGCGAGCATCTCTATGGAGCGAGTGTCTTTTACTATTCCGATACCATAAGGCCCTATAATAACCCCTGCAACAAGGAATCCGACAAGAGATGGTATCTTAAGCTTGTGAAGTAAAAACACCACTAAGGCAGAGGCACCAAAGACGATGACTAAAGATTTTAAAAATTCATATTCCATTACAGTAAGGGTTCCGGCAGTGAATATATCTACCCATCAGTTGCATAAAATTTATTCGTATATTGGAGGCAAATATGCTGAAAAAGGCTTGCCCTGAGACTCCACAAAGCCTTAATGTGGCCAGCCAGCCTTTTGCTGGAAGGCACATAAGGTGAAGAATGCAGTCATGTGTATAAGAATAAAATTTTGTCGAATTGCAAGGGTTTTTCAGCATGTCTGCCTCCTTTTAATGCAACGTTTAAGTTTACTCTGAATGCTCGGTGATTATCTTTCTCGGACAAATAAAAGATACTCCATGACGCGTACCAAGCATAACTCCTTCAATAATTGGCTGATTTACTTTCCTCTCTGCTTGCCACTTTACTATACTATAAAATTCGCCCCCGGGCCTCCTCTTGTATCATATTCTTTGAGGTAAAAAAAGGTGTGAGCAAATGGTTTAAGTTTTATTGGTTTTTTAACATAGCTCTCTACAAAATTACCATTTGAGTCATAATAATCGGCCTTCAATATGGTAATAAGATATTTGGGATCTGTATTCCGGATGCTCAACATTGCAGCAAGTTCGAGTCGCACCGCTTTAGAACCAGAATAGATATTGGAATATATAGAAACATATACGGATTCACCAGATGAGAGTTCTGCGTTAGAATTCGCATGTGCACATATTGGCAAGAGGCATACTGACAGAACAATTGTTTTTATCAAAAGCCTTGTAATAACGGATATCAATTCACATTTACAATGAAACATAAAAGTGTCCTCCTTCCCGATTGTATTAATGTTAGTATAATCATACTACAACGATTTCTGAAGATTCTAATTTTTGCATATCATAGTTACAACGTTCTATACCCTACCATCAATTCATGATATACGTTAACCATGCTTAAAAGCTTCAATTTCATAGATGACTAATATCGTCTTTCTTTTCTTCGCCTCTTATTTTCTTCTCAAGATACTCCTTTGCAATATCTCTCCCTCCAAGGCCAAAGGCTATGGCAAGGGCAAGGACTATACCCCCAAAGATTATTGCAAAGGCAATGACTATTGTCCCCCTTCCGATATCAAGTTGCTCAAGTGCCATTGTTACAGCGAGTAGAAAAATAATCAACTCAACAAATCTTCCTATCAGACCTGATAATTTTAGACCTGCATTTACTGCTGCGATAAGAGCATCGCGGCTGAGAAAATTACTGAGAAGATAGCCAAATAAATTAACATAGTCCATCCCCCCTTCATCCCCTCCCGTCAAGGGAGGGGAAATAAAAGAGAGTCCCCTCTCCCCTTGCAGGGTTAGGGTGAGGGGTATTGGGAACTTATTTTTGTCATTCACTATAATTTGTTAATTCCTAAGCTGACGAGGAGCAACTATTTAAGATCGGAGATCAATAATCCGCTTCTGTTCGGTTATGTTATCAAACAATAAGATAACTTCTTCTAATTCTTCTACTTTAGTCATACTCAACTTCAAAATCATTCTTCCCTTCTTAGGATAGTCACAGTCACACTCAAAATCGGAAAAGCAATCTTTATGAGCAATTGCATTTCTTCCTTCTCGGGAGATACCAATCTCTGTGAGAACCTCGTCTATCGTTTTACCTTCAACCTCATGGGGAGTTACGTCAAACATTTTACAAAAACTCCTATTCGCAGAAAGCACCTCGAAAGCCTTGTTCAGTACGAGCAGACCGGAGGGAATGGTAGAAATAATATTTTCTTTTAAACGCTCGCTATGCCTAAGGGCATGAAAGGATTTTTGCAGCGTTTCCACCATCTCATTAAAAGCGTTTGCAAGTCGGGCAATCTCACCTTTTTTGTCTTTCACTACAACTCTTTCATCCCAATGACCCTTTGCTATTCGGTCTGCTGTATTGGAAATATCCAAAATCGGTTTGGCAATTCTCTTTGCAAGCAAAAGGGTAAGTATAATAACTGCTATGACTCCGATCCCGATCCGGATAAACCCAATGTACACATATTTCATGACAGGTAAAAGGGTTTCCTTCTTAGAAACGGAGGCAACGAGAACCCATCCAACTTCCTCAAATAGGAGGGAAGCACCTAACCTGTCCTTACCAAGAATACCTACAAATTCACCTGTCATTTCTACTCTGCTTCCAAAGGCACGATTCACTGGCTCTATGTCCACAAGCCTCCCTAAAAAAAGATCTGATGCACTTGCAATAATGATTTTATTCCGGTCAACGATAATTATCCTTCCCCATTCGCTCACATCGCCCACTTTGACCGCACCCCAGAGTCGCTTCGCCCCATCTATCAGAATAGTATCGATTGCAGAGGCCTTGAAGCGAACAGCGGCAACTCCAAGAAACTCGCCTGTTTCGATATCTATAATAGGGGCTGAGACACTGAGAATTCTTTCACCATTAATATTCTCGACGGATTTAAAAGTAATACCTTGCCGTCCTTTGGAGAAATACTCATGGTCAATCTTTATACCCTTCAATTCTTTGTGTGTTGAGGAAGTGAGTCTTCCTTCTTTATTGAAAACAAGGATGTCGTAGATGTCCGGGTCTAAAGGTGCTTTTTCTACAGCTAAATACTGGTTCAGTTCAGCAATAAGGTCTGACCTCTCCGGATGTTTGTTTATCTCTCTAAGGGTTTCCCTGAGAAATCGGTAGACAACAATTTCTCTTGCCTGTTTTTTCTTGCTCTCAAGAAATAAAGTTAACTCTCTTCTCAAGGAATCGGATGTAACATTCAGCGTCGTATAAATCTGCTCAACAAGGATTTTTCGTGCCTGGTAATAGGTAATTAAGCTTACAAGTCCAAGCGGAATAATTACGAGAGTTAAAACCCCCAGGAGCATCCGTTTTCCAATCTGGCTAATCATATCACACCTGTCCAAAATAAGAATTGGAAAAGGAAGCCTCAACAGGTAAAATTATTTTAGCAACAAAAAAACCTGTAAGGAGGCTTCCCATGAATAAGTTTAGCAGTATCTTTGGACAGATTCTACAGATATTTTCGAAGATGGAATTTTAGCGGGCAGTTGTAGAGACACCAATATGTTACGGAAAAAGGGAAATCCAAGGAACGAGAAAGATGTGCAGGAAGTCATCATTACCTATCCTTCGTCCTATCTAAAAGATGGTGTTAAGTTAATTGACACCCCTGGTGTCGGCTCGGTTTATGAACATAACACCGATGTTGCTTATCAGTATTTACCAAAGTCAGATGCTGCTCTATTGGGTATTGAGATAGTGGCATCTTCGCTGACTTTATTGCTGCCGAAGTTCATCGGCGAAAAGATAATTCTTAAGAAGGTGAAGGAATATCTACATCGGGTGATCGACCTGCAATCCGCCAGGGCCGGGCATGACTTTGAAGAAAGACTGGACAAGAGCAAGCTCGATTTCAGATGGGAGATGTTCCAGAGGATTGAGGCAACCATAGAAGGAATTTCAAAGGCTATAGAAAAAGGCATGAGCCAGAAATCGAAGGGCGAGGAGGCTGTTGAGGAACATAAGGCCGTTCTCATTGAAGCGGAAAAGAGAATGGATGAAATCAAGGATAAACTGATTCGGGTACAGCAACAGGTTTCTTCATAAAAAAATCATATCAACATATCTGCCCGAAACAACTGGGATGAATTTGACTCACGCTAAGCATAATACCAGTATCGAACGTCATTCCAACTTGTCTGAATGTCATTCCCGCTTGTCGGGAATTTTTCTTTGATTCCGAACAAGTCGGAAGGATTCTGGACAAGCCAGAATGACAATGATAAAGTAAGGCTATATTTTGGTGAAGAATGCAATGTAATTAAATTTCCCTTAATGTTGCATAAAAAAGTGAGGCGGATATGCTGAAAAACCCGACAAAGCGACTGGATTTTATTCTGATTCACGTGACCAACACCCCCCTGAGTCCCCCCTTGATAAGGGGGGATTAAGGGGGGTGTTGTACATTTTGGAAAAAGGCTGGCTGGCCAGACCGAAGGGCTATAAGGCTTGTCCGCCTCAGGCGGATAAACTGGTCGGGCTTTTTCATCACATCCGCCTCACAAGTTAATAAAAGTTATGCAACTGGTGGGTTTGCTTAACTTAAATGAATAAGGATAGAAAATTTTTTGGGTTTGGCAGAAACGTTACCATAGCTGGATTAGTGAGTTTTTTCATGGATGTAAGTTCAGAAATGATTTATCCCCTTGTACCGCTTTTTCTTGCAAATGTCCTCGGCGTGAATAAATCAGTCATCGGATTGATCGAGGGGATTGCAGAATCGACTGCAAGCCTGCTTAAAGTATTTTCCGGCTGGTTCTCCGACAGGATAGGAAACAGGAAGTGGCTCATGGCTGCAGGATATGGCATATCTACCTTAAGCAGGCCGATTGTTGCACTTGCCATGGGCTGGCATCATGTCATGGGATCCCGATTCATGGACAGGTTTGGCAAGGGAGTTCGTACAGCACCCCGTGATGCTATCATTGCTGAATCTACTGACAAGGCATTTTTAGGAAGGGCATTCAGTTTCCACCGTTCAATGGATACAATGGGAGCAGTTATTGGCCCTGCACTGGCATTTTTTTTACTTGGAATATTTTCAAACAATTACAGGACTGTCTTCTGGCTTTCGATGATACCAGGGATGATTGCAGTGCTCTTGATTATCTTTTTCATAAAGGAAAAGAAGATAAAAAGAGAGAAATCGGTGAAAGAACAATCAACAAAAGATTCTGTAATCCCTCCTAATCCCCCCATCCCCCCCTTAGCAAGGGGGGGCAAGAGGGGGGTAAAGGGGGGATTATTTAACTGGAAATTCAAGTTTTTTGTTCTGATTGCGACTTTATTTGCCATAGGCAATTCCAGTGATGTATTCCTGATACTCAGGGCTCAGCAAGTAGGGATTCCCACGGTCATGATCCCTGTGGTGTATCTCTTGTTCAACCTCATCTATTCCCTCTCAGCCATTCCTGCCGGTATAGCAGCAGACAGGTTTGGAAGAAAGAGGGTTATACTCATCGGGTTCATGCTATTTGCTGTTCTCTATTATGGTTTTGCTGTTGCGGAAGATACAACGGCTATCTGGGTTTTATTCAGTTTCTACGGCCTCTTTATGGGACTTACAGAAGGCATACAGAAGGCTTTCCTTGCTACTATAATACCACCTGATTTTAAGGCAACTGCCTTTGGAGTTTATAACACCGCGGTCGGACTCGCAATGTTTCCTGCAAGCCTCGTAGGAGGTTGGCTCTGGGATCATGTCTCACCATCAGCAACATTTTATTATGGGGCAATAACAGCATGCTTATCAGCTATATTGTTTGTTATATATATTGCAGCAATTAAGAGAGAGGTTTGATGCGGAGGCTTGGTGTCCATACTTCTATTGCCGGAGGATTGCATCTGAGCTTAGAGAGAGCTAAAGCACTTGGATGTAACACAGTACAAATATTTTCTCATAACCCGAGAGGGTGGGCACTAAAACAGATTCACAAGGAAGAAGCCTCAATCTTTCAATCACTCAGACTCAAGCTGAATATCTCGCCTGTTTTTATCCATACCTCATACCTTGTCAATATAGCTTCAAGGGATAAAACATTGAGGAAGAAATCGATCGATTTGCTCATCGTAGAAATGGATAGGGCTGATGCAATAGGGGCTGACTATGTGATACTCCACCCTGGAAGTGCATCAGGAGATGACGAAGGAGTAGCGAGGAAGAGAGCGATTGACGTATTGAATGAGGTAGCTCTGAAGGGGCGATGGAATGCATATCTCCTGATAGAAAATACGGCAGGTGAGAGGGGAGATATCTCTTCCACGATTATGGACTTATCAGATATTATAGCTGGTACAAAGGGTTCGTTAATATCAGGCATATGCATTGACACATGTCATGCATTCGCAGCAGGTTATGATATTTGTAATAACGAAGGCATTCAGAAAATTTCTCAAGAGATAGAGAAATATATTGGTTTCGATAAACTGAAACTTGTTCACCTGAATGACTCTAAGAGTGATATCGGTTCAGGAATTGATCGACACGAGCATATCGGTCGCGGAAAGATCGGAATGAGAGGATTGCAACAACTTATCACCTATCAGCTATTCAAAGATATTCCGCTCATTCTCGAAACACCGAAAAGGAGGGAATCTGATGATCGCGTAAACCTGAGAAGAGTGAGAAAGATAATGAAACATTCATGTCTCAAAGAGACACAAAGGATGAAGAAAATCAGTAATCCCCCTTTGCCCCCCTTTACTAAAGGGGGCAAAGGGGGATTTGAGGTATTTTCAGGTGAAGCAAATGATAGTTCTTAAATTGAGAACAATTGTTCAGAAAAATAGATCGTTCACAAAAATGCATTATCTGTTCTTAAATGTAATTTTTTTGTTGACAAAATAATTTTTTTTCTGTATAAATGAATCATGGTGGGTACATGCTAAAGAGTTTATTCTCGTCATCCATAAGGGCAGATGTACTCTCATTGCTTCTGAACAGCCCTGATGAACAATTCTATATCAGGGAGATATCAAAACTCCTCAGGAAAAACCCATCCGGTGTGAAGAGGGAACTTGATAACCTCGAGAAGATGGGTATCGTGACCAGCGAAAGGATTGTCAACCTCAAATATTTTCAGGCAAATAAAGAATCCCCTCTGTACTCTGAGCTCAAAAATCTTATAACAAAGTCTCTTGGTCTTCCAGGTGCAATCAAGGCAGTCCTGAGGGCTTCTGGCGCAAAGGCTGCTTCTATTTATGGTCCCTATGCAGAAGGTGATGATGTGGATACGGTAGACCTTTTTGTTATCGGGGCATCATCATCCCTTGCAAAGGAACTGAAGGATATTGAAAAAAGATTTGATTACAAAATCAACTGCACAATAATGGAGGAAGACGAATACAAACTCAAGAAGAAAAAAGCGGATGCAAATCTGAAAAGGATTTTATCAGGCAAAAGGATTACGTTGTTAGGTAGGCTTTAAAGCTTAGAGTGTCCCCGCGCTTTTTGAGAATGTGCGGGATAGAAAGGGGGTGAATTTTAATGGCAACAAAGAAAGCAGCTGCAAAAAAAGTAACAAAGAAGACCGCAAAGAAGAAATAAGTTTCCCTCCACGTATAGACATGCTTAAGGCTGGAGAAGAAATTCTCCAGCCCTTCTTTTTGCGGCCTTCACAATTATGAAACCCGATTCCTCCAAAAAATTCAAGCAAAATTTGTAACTTGTTGAAAAATAAGGATATTTTAGATATAAGCGAGTGCTGGTTGTTGGTCAAATTCTGACACTAACTCACAGCAATCAGGATGTGATAGCAATTTCTTAACAAACTTGAGGTTTGAGGTATGTCCTGACTTGTTTGCTATAATGTGACCGTAAATCGGGAATCCTGATAAAGAGAAATCACCGATCAAATCCAGTATTTTATGGCGGACAAATTCATCTTTAAATCGCAGGCCTGATGAATTCAATATCCCGGTTTCGCCAAGTACGACAGTATTTTCAAAAGAACCACCTTTTGCAAACCCGTTTGACCTCAGGTATTCAACATCCTTTAAAAATCCGAAGGTGCGTGCTGGTGCTATTTCTGCTACAAAGCTCTCTTCGGTGATCTCTAAGCTCAGTTTTTGTTCACCAAGGAAATGGTGGTTAAAATGAATCATGTACGTAATATGCCTTCCATTATAGGGAAGGGCCATAATCTCAGCATGCCCATCAGTGAGAACGATGGGATTCGTTATCTGGATATATGGTCTCTTCTTCCCCTGCTTTGCAATACCACCCTTCAGGATAATGCTGATGAGTTCCATTGAGCTTCCATCGAGGATGGGTATTTCTGGTCCGTTGACCTCTATGATTACATTATCTATCCCAATGCCACCTAAGGCAGCAAGGAGATGTTCAACAGTCCTGATCTTTGCCCCATTATAGCCGAGCGTCGTCGAAAATGCAGTATCTGTGACAGAGTTAACAGATGCCTTTATAATGACATTCTTATCTGTTCGAATAAAGAGAATGCCGGTATCCCTCGGTGCTGGTTTAAGGCAGACCTTTGAGTAACGGCCTGTATGAAGTCCGATACCTTCAAAACTCACTTCATGTTTTAAAGTTCTTTGGAGTCGCATCATAACGAATAATAGAATAAGCAAGTATAATGCCAGATAATGCTCAAAGTGTCTGTAGTTTTTAAGATTCATAATAAAGTGGCGATAAAAGGGAGTTTTCGCAGAGTGATAGAAGCTATCTGCAGGTACTGTTTAAGGGATTACATCTGTAATTATGTTGTTTATTATCTATGGATTGTGT
>VGWY01000014.1 GCA_016873575.1 Nitrospira sp.
CTCTCGCTATTATATCCTATGACGAATCTGTGAGAATTGCTGCGGAAGAAATATTCAGGAAATTTTCGCAAGATAAACGGCTTTCTTTCTGTGATGCAATTTCTCATGTCATAATCACTCATCTCCTCGACAATATCCCCTGTTTCTCATTTGACAGGGATTTCAGAGGTCTTGGACTGACGGTTTTTCCGTAAGTATTCTATATTTCCCCAATCCAAACCCTGTCCCCTTCTTAAATATAGTGTTAAGGTTTCAGTGGAAAGGTGTTAGTGAAATACGACAAAGAGAACATGAAGTTTCTGTTCTTTTCACTGTTATCTACTCACTATCACCTATCCCGATTCCGAGTTTTTCAGACCACGTCTGCAAATAGACCCAGTCGAGGTTCTCCCTTTGAATATCGAGTATCTTCCTTGCATCGAGCCTGTCCTGTTCTCTGCCGCTCACTAATTTCAGGATTATCAGGTCTTCAGGGGTTGCTATATTTACCGAAAAATCAGTCAATTGAATGGCTTTTTTACGTTTAAGCGCCTCATTCTTGAAAACATCGTCGACGAACAGGAAATCAACAGAAACGTCGGGATTGCTCTTCAATGTCGCCCGCAGGAAAAACACTTTCCCGAAGACCATCGGTTTGTCGTGAATAAAGACGAATCTGTTGCTTTCAGTCAATCGCTGTTTGAGATCTTCAACATCGTTGATGCGTATCGAAACAAGAAAATCGATATCGACTGTCGCCCTGGGCTCTGCCCATATCCCTACTGCCAGTCCGCCCACGAGCATATACTCAACTGCCGCCTCGTCAAGAAACGAGCACACTTCTTTAAGGGATTGGATGAGAGGATTGTTATTCATCATTACTTACTTTCAGCATAGAAAGCTCTTTCCTCACTAATCCATTGATCGCATCTTCACCGAGTTCCGGATGTTTCTGTCGGATGACAGCACGCTTCAGCTCAAGCGAGAGCATAGTTACATCCGCCCAAGCCTTAATGCGTTTTTCGATTTCTGCATCTGAAATACGATCCTTGAAATGCTTGACTTCCTTCACCCTTATTTGCTCACTGTCATCTTTCACTGTCACCTTTCACTATCCCGTACTATCCTATATTTTCCCAATCCAAACCCTGTCCCTTTTCCGATATGCAAAACTTCTCCGGCTTTAATGAAAGGCATGAACGGTTCCAACTCTCCCTCAAATGTTATCTCTCCAACAAACCCGCCTATCTTTAACCTTGTCTCCTGCCTTCCTGAATATCTTTCCCAATCATACCATTTTAAATTTTGACTTTTACCTTTTATTTCTTTGGACTGTTCAATGATCCCCTTGAAATCCCATTCTGAAGGATCGCTGTTGCAGTGGAAATAAGAAAGGAGAGAAAGTCTCCTTAAAAGGTTTCTAATAAGAATATGGAATTCGAGGTCAAGGGTAAGGTGGCCGTCGTAGAGGATTCGGGTAGGAGTCAAAAAGGAAAGTTTTAAAAATCCCCCCTTACCCCCCTTTTCCAAAGTGGGGTTTTTTGACCCCTCTTTATTCCCAATTCGTAAGGAGGGAATTAAGTGAGAAAGTTCTAATGTTGAAATATCAAATGACTTTAGGGTTTTGGTTTCAGCATCATAAATCTGCTTTCCATCGCAACGTACCTCTTTTAACTCGTATTTTGCTTTGCCCTTCCCTATTCCAAGCTTTCCGAGTTCATCAAAGGTATAGATAAAATAAGGGAGATAGTCTATTGCCCTGCCGATCAAAGTAAGTCCGAAGTTTATTTCATCACCCGGTTTGTAGCCTCTTCTTTTCTCCGGCGGCGGTTCGATGATAAATGGATGAGGGGCAGATGTATATTTCCGCATGATCTTTGTATCTGAAGGCGGAGGGGTTTCAAAGACATATGAGTAGACGCACTTTTCTTTCAGGATGCAGTCCTGACAATCTTTGTCTCTTATGGCACAGACAACACGCTTGAAGGCATATCCAAATCCACCCCTGAGGGTCGAGCCTTTATATGCAGGAAGGATTATTGGCTCTTTTGCAGTTAATCCAAAGGAAAACTGCCCGTATTTGATTATATTCGCAGCGGGTTCATTCATAGCACCCCCTACAGAAACTATCAAAGCATACCATGAATCAATACATAAATCATTCAGAATCTATCTCCCAAATCCCGATATAGAAAGTTGTCATTGCGAACGAAGTGAAGCAATCTCGCATTCCAGCGCTGAGATTGCCACGTACCCTTCGGGTACTCGCAATGACAGATAGAGATAAAGGGTCTCTGATTTCTATCTCTGTATTTGGGTATCTTGCCTCGACTGTTATACATGAGGTGAGATCGGGAACCGTAACCTGAATGTAGTCCCTTCATCACTGCTATCAACAAAAATACTTCCTCCATGAGAGACGATAATCTTATGTACTATAGCAAGGCCAAGTCCTGTGCCCTTTTCCTTTGTTGTAAAAAATGGGAGGAATATCTTGTCCTTTATATCTCCTGAAATACCATGTCCTGTATCTGATATTGAAAGCTCAAGAAAATCCCCTGTTGAGTCTTTAAAACGAGAGGTCCCAATTGTCAAGGTTCCTCCATTTGGCATTGCCTCAACAGCATTCTGTATGAGGTTTGTGAATGCCTGCCGCAAAAGCACTTCATCACCCTTCATAACAGGCAATCCTTCAATCGTGAGGTGGAGGTTAATATCAGCTCTTTGTGCTGTAACTGACGAAATACAATTTTCGATAATCATCTTCAGGTCAATATCCGATATGGTGAGTTCAGCAGGTTTTGCAAAGGAAAGGAAATCAGAGATAATCCTGTCCATAACGCTGACCTCTTTCGAAATAGCCTCTATGGCAGGTTTTAAAGAGTCATCCGCCTTTTTTGAGAGGAGTTTTGTGTAACCTACAATGACACCCATTGGGTTCCGCAGCTCATGGGCAATCCCTGCTGATATCTCGCCAAGGCTCAAAAGCCTTGTCCTCAGTTCCATTTGTGACTCTATTGCCTTGAGGTGCGTAAGGTCTGTAAAAACGAGTATCTGTCCAATCGTCCTGCCTTCACTATCCTTTAAAGGAGAAAGGGTAAGCCCTAACCAGAGCCTCTTACCCGATGGTGTCATGTAACTTATCTCAGCCCTTTCAATTATCTTTCTTTCGTTCAGAAGGTCTGTTATGGGTTTGCTCAGGACATCTGTATGATACTGCCCAATAACCTGCTCATTTTTCATTTCGAGGATCTTCTCCGCAGATTGGTTTGCCTTTGTAATTCTCATTTCCTCATCGAAGCTGATTACACCACTCGGAACACTCTGCAGAATATTTTCATTATACCCTTCGATTGCTAATGCCTTGTCTTCTGCTTTCTGACGCAGGACTTCAAGCTCCTTCTCCTTCTCTTTGAGTTTTGAGACGAGTTCATGAAAGGTGTCCACGACAAAACCAACCTGAGACACATCCTTCTTTTCTAACCTTTTCTGGCCACTATGAAATCTGGTAAATATCCTGACGAGATAAAACAGGATGATAATTGCAATAAGCAATAGAAATGAATAGACCACCAACATCTCTGTGTTCACCGGATAATCTGTCCCCCGAGGTACAATGACAGTAACTCCTGACCGTAAAAAAGGGTTATCAATGAACCAAGAGCAAGGAATGGACCGAATGGTATCTTTGTCTTCCGCCCTTTCCCTTTCAACACCATAAGAAATATTCCAACGATTGACCCTATAAGGCTGCCGAGAAATGTTGTCATGAGGACTGCTTTCCAGCCCAACACAGCACCAACCATCGCCATCATCTTAATATCTCCTCCTCCCATACCACCTCGGCTGAGAACTGCGACAGCGTAAAATAGTCCACCTCCAACCAAAAAACCAATGATTGATGACTTGTATCCGAGAAGAGAATATCGTATAAAAGGATCGGGCAAAAGGAATGAACCCGTGAGAAGTCCTATGGGGATACCTGACAAGGTTATCCAGTCAGGTATTATCTGGAAATCCAGATCTATGAAGGTTATAACAATAAGTGCTGAACAAAAGACACAATACACTATGGTGTGCCATCCGAACCCGAATCTCCATAAAACTGCAACATAAGATAATGCATTTAAAAACTCTACGAGCGGATACCGAAAGGAAATCCTTGCCTTACAGAACCTGCACCTGCCACCTAAAAATATATAACTTACTACCGGTATATTATCCCATGGCTTAATAGGACTGTCACAGGAAGGGCATCTCGAAGAGGGTATGATTATTGATAAGTTCCTCGGTATCCTGTATATGCAGACATTCAGGAATGAACCAACAATAGAGCCAAAGAGGAAGACAATGATATATGGAATTATGCTATGCATTTTATGAGTATAGCTATTCCTCTATCTTACTCATCTCTGATGCCTTCTTTTTTGTTTCATCTATCTCACTACTGAGCTTTTCGATCTCGTGAAGGGCTTCCATAATAACCCTGTCCTTCAGGATATACCTGTCTGAATATCCTTTTAATTCACAAACACGTTCCCCTATTTTCTTCATGAGTTCATCTTTTTTTCTTTCCATCTGCTCTGACTGATACAGCAGTTTCATTAGTGAATATTCGATCTTCAGTCTGTCTGAAAATACAGATGAAACCCATTTTATCTTTTTAACACCGTTATCAAGATTATCCTTCAACCTTCTCCACATAATATCTCCTTAATCCCCCATCTCCCATTTAGTAAATGGGGCAAGGGGGGATTACCCTGTCTGAAACAAGTCAATCTTCCCTTTCCAGAATGTCTCAAGTGACTTTCTCAGGAGGGGGAAGCTCCTCACATCAGGGTCTGTATCAATGATGCTGAAGGCCTCTCTCCTCGCTGTATTGAGGAGTTGCGCATCCCTGACAATATTTGCTATCTTGAGGTCAGGCATACCTGACTGGCGTGTTCCAAAAAATTCGCCCGGACCTCTTATATCCAGGTCTTCCTCTGCAATCCTGAAGCCGTCATTACTCCTGATCATGATATCAAGCCTTTTCCGTGCATCATCACCATAGGGTTCATAGGCAAGCAGTATACAGTAAGACTTATGTGCACCCCTTCCTACCCTGCCCCTGAGCTGATGAAGCTGTGACAGTCCAAACCTCTCAGCATGTATTATAAGCATAAGTGTTGCATTTGGTACATCCACACCCACTTCTATAACAGTTGTGCTGACCAGTATGTCTATCACCCCATTTTTGAAAGATGTCATTAACTCTTCTCTTTCCTGTGGTTTCATCCTTCCGTGAATCAGCCCTACACTGAATTCAGGGAAAACCTTCTCAAAGGCATTCTTGCCTTGTATCGCAGACCTGAGGTCAACCTTCTCAGATTCCTCTATGAGAGGATATACAACATACACCTGTCGTCCTTTGTGTACCTCTTCTCTGATAAGCCTGTATATCTTGTCCTTCTGATGTACATTGAATAACATGGTTTCTACAGGTCTCCTTTCAGGCGGAAGTTCATCAATAATAGAGTAGTCCAGATCTCCATAGAGCGTAAGAGAAAGTGTGCGTGGTATTGGCGTTGCTGTCATGACAAGGACATCGGGGTTCAGCGCCTTTTTCCTGAGCAAGGCCCTCTGCATAACACCGAACCTGTGTTGTTCATCTATTATGACAAGACCGAGATTTTTGAATGTAACTCCTTCCTGAATAAGTGCGTGGGTTCCGACAATGATATCAATCTCACCAGAAGCGATCTCGTGCAAAGGCCTCTCTTTTGTGCTTCCGGTCAACAAACATATCTTCAACCCCATGTCTTCTATCATCCTGTGGATATTAATATAGTGCTGTTCTGCAAGGATTTCTGTAGGTGCCATCAAGGCTGATTGATATCCATTTTCGGCTGCCACTGTCATAGCCATTAGTGCAACGATAGTCTTTCCACATCCCACATCGCCCTGCATGAGTCTGTTCATCGGGTGAGGTAATTTCATATCCTTGAGGATATCGCTGAATACCCTTTCCTGTGCCATTGTTAACCTGAATGGAAGCATCCTGATAAGCCTTTTTAAACGCATGCTCTCAGGATGAAATGCGATCCCTTTGTCGAGTGCAGCTGACCTTTTCATTATAGCAAGCCCAAGCTCGAACAGGAAAAGCTCATCAAAAGAAAGCCTTTTGTGAAAATTACTTACTCCCCTGTTGAAAAGTCCTAAATCTACACCTGCATCAGGGAAGTGAACCTGCGAGAGGCTTTCAGATAAGATAGGAAGGTTATTCCTTTTCAGAATTTCCACTGGCATAGGATCGTGCACATCCTGGATGCAGGTATTCAGGATATTGAACATGATCGACCGTATCTGTCTTACACTCAGACCACTGGTTACCCGATAAACAGGCACAACCCTATTCGTATGAATGAATGAATCATCTCGGAATCGAGTCGAAGCGACATCACTGATGATCTCATACTCCGGGTTGTCCATTTCTATTCCGCCATGGTAAGAATTTATTTTCACAGTTCCGCAGAGTACAACCTGCTGCCCGACCTTGAAATTTTTTTGCATGAAAGGCTGGTTAAACCATTTCCCTCTTATAAAACCACTGCCGTCATTCACGATAAGCTCGAAAATCGTCATCTTTCTTTTAGGAAGTCTTATAACTTCTGCAGCGACAACCCTTCCGGCGATGGTCTCTACATTATTGTATCGGAGGTTGCTGATCTTTCTGAGATTGCTCCTGTCTTCGTATCTATGAGGGAGGTAATACAGGGCATCTCTAACCGTCCTTATACCAAGACGATTCAAAAGCCTGGACCTCTGCGGTCCTACCCCTTTTGTATACTGTATCTGAAGATCTGAGAGGTCTTTATCCATCAGCAGATGGGGGAGAGAATGTCCCTTCTGCCTCTTCCATTCGCATCTTTGAGTACTCAGTTTCGCTTAATATATCAATGTCCCAGCCAGTAATCTTCATCGCAAGCCTCACATTTTGTCCCTTCTTCCCTATTGCCAGTGAGAGCTGGCTGTCAGCAACAACCACCATGGCTGTTTTATCCTCCTCATTAATCCCTATCCTGTCAATTGTTGCAGGACTCAATGCACGCGCAATGAGGAGTCTTGGGTCATCTGACCATGGGATAATATCTATTCTTTCTCCTCTGAGTTCACGAACGATTGATTGTACCCTTGTGCCCTTCATTCCTACACAAGCACCAACAGGGTCGATCGCCGTATTCTTTGAATATACTGTCAGTTTGGTCTTCTCACCTGGTTCCCTGACTATATCTTTAATGACGACAAGTCCTTCATGAATTTCAGGAACCTCCATCTTGAATAAAGCAGCAACAAATTGCGGATTGGTCCTCGATAGGATAATCACAGGGCCTTTCGTTGAAATTCGCACATCTTCAATAAATGCCCTGACTGTATCACCCCGTTTCAGGTTCTCATTCGGAAGGGTCTCTCGTATCGGAAGCATTGCCTCTGTTTTCCCTATATTCAGAAAATAAACCCCTTTCTCCTTTCTCATAACGATACCGCTGACGACCTGTCCCACTTTATTCTTGAACTCATTATAGATCACATCTCTTTCTGCTTCCCTCACCTTTTGAAAGATAACCTGTTTTGCTGTCTGTGCCGCAATCCTGCTGAAATCATGAAGATCTAAGGGTAGATTGACGGAATCTCTTTCCTTCGTATCAGGGAACATCTTCCTGGCGTCTTCAAGAGATATTTCCTCGTTCCTGTTTGATACTTTTGAGACAATCTTTTTTGTTTCAAAAACACTGATGTTGCAGGTCTTCGGATCTATGATGAGATCAACGTTTGTTCTGCCACCAAACTTTTTTCTCGTGGCAGAAAGGAGTGCGGACCGCAGGGCCTCAAGTAAAATTTCCCTCGATATACCCTTCTCTCTGCTTATCTGGTCTACGACATAACAGAGTTCTTTCGTCATTTGAACTCAACCTCTATCCTTGCATTTGATATCTTTTCAAAAGGTATCTCAATCTCTCTTTCATTGACGAATACCCTGATATTGCTATCATGAATCCCGATAATTCGCCCTATAAAAAAATTCCTGTTTTCTATTTCTTCAACAGTGACAATGCGTATGAGCTTGCCTCTATTTTTCTCAAAATCCTTGATATTCCTCAACGGTCTATCTATTCCCGGTGATGAAACCTCCAATGTATATGGTCCATGAATAACATCCTCAACATCAAGAAGTGCCTCTAAGCTCCTGCTGAACCTTTCACAGTCATCTATTGTAATACCTTCATCCTTGTCAATGGTAATTCTGAGCAATAACCTGCCTCTTCCTAAGAGCTCTATGTCGAATATTTCTATCCGCTGCTCATCCGCAACCTGCTGTGCACATTTTAAAACCCTGTTTTTTATGTTGTTCATAAATTCCCATGAAAACAAAAGAGTGGGAAACCCACTCTTTTACAAAAAAACAACTACCTAAATTGTTAAAATAATACCAGCTTTTTGCTCAAAAATCAATTTCAGGGATGGGTGATTCCCCATCCCTGAAATTCCAACAATCTACTTGTGAGGTGCTGGTGCTGGTGCTGGGGCTGGTGCTTCAGCCGGCTTCTCTGGTGCCGGAGCTGGTGCTGGTGCCGGTGCCGGTGCCTCCGCTGGTTTTGGTGCCTCTGGCTTTGGTGTTTCAGCCTTCTGACAGCCCATAGCAAATACTACAAGCAGCATAAATGATAAGACCAATGCTAAAATCTTCTTCACTAACTGTCACCTCCTTCCAAAATAATGTATTGAGCAGCCCTCCATGAGACAATCCTTTTTTACTGCTCTATTATATTCAGCAGCTTATAGCTGCATCAAGACATTATAACACAATAACACAAAATCTTTATGAACGACAAATTGTAAGAATTTTATACCCATGAATTTATAAAAATCAAGATATTTTTGTATCTTGGCCTGAATCCGTGATTTATAATAATATCAAATGCCATATGCATCAATTGACATAGGATCAAACACACTCAGGCTTCTGATCGGTGAAATTCAAAAAAACAACAGGATTGTTGATATATGTTCACAAAGAGAGATAACCCGGTTAGCTGATGGTGTTGATAAAACAGGAAGACTCATGGATGAAAACATGGGAGCATCCTTGGCTGTCCTGAAAGAATTCTCATCCCTTATTTCAAGGCATAAAGTCACGCATGTAAAGGCAGTCGCGACAAGTGCCCTCAGGGAGTCTTCAAACTCAGACATATTTATCCAGAAAGCATTAGCCGACACAGGTATCTCAATAGAGGTTATATCCGGCAAAAAAGAGGCTGAACTCACTATGAAAGGTATTTTTTCATCCCTTCCTGACCCATTTCTTATGACTCAACATTCAGCATTCATTGTTGATATTGGTGGTGGAAGTACTGAGTGGATCCTCTGTAAAGGACAACATCCGGTTGATATGGGAAGCATCCCTCTTGGCGTAATTAAACTGTATGGAAATTGTGTGAAAACAGATCCTGTCTCGGAGGATGATATTGCAGCATTGAACCGGGAGATGGTGCCGGTTTTAGAAAACCTACAAATCAAAATAGAACAACATAGAAGAGATACAAAAACATACTTTATAGGGACTGCCGGGACATTTACGACCCTTGCCTCTCTTGACCTGAAACTCGATACATATGCGAGAGAAAAAATACATCTCCATAGAATTCCGCTGCAGAGGTTGAAGGATATCAGGAAGAAACTGTTCGCCCTTTCGCTTGAGGAAAGGAAAAAACTAAAAGGACTGGAACCCGGACGGGCAGACTTGATTATCCCCGGCATACAATTTACAATTAACATAATGGACTGTTTTTTATTAGATGAATTAATCGTAAGCGATTATGGTCTGCTCGAGGGTATACTGCTGGAGATTCCTGAAGAAGAATGAAAAAAATATTCCAGAGACCATCAAGCCTTAAACACGTTCCCTTCAGATTCTGTCCCGGATGTGGACATAGTCTTGTCCACAGAATGATTGGAGAGTGTATTGATGCTTTAGGCATCCGGGAAAGTGTAATAGGAATCGCACCTGTCGGATGCGCCGTATTTGCCTATGACTATTTTCGTTTCGATATCATTGAAGTTGCACATGGCAGACCTCCTGCTGTAGCAACAGGACTGAAACGTATCATGCCTGACAAGATAATATTTTCTTATCAGGGTGATGGTGACCTCGCTGCGATCGGAACAGGCGAGATAATACATGCTGCGAACAGGGGAGAGAATATTTCAGTATTTTTTATCAATAATGCCAACTACGGAATGACCGGCGGTCAAATGGCACCCACAACGCTTCTCGGCCAGAAGACAACCACCACACCATTCGGGAGGGGCAAAGCAGATGGATACCCCCTGCACGTATCTGAACTCTTATCCACAATCGAGGGCACATCATACATTGCGAGGACATCAATAGATTCATACAAAAATCTAATGGAGACAAAAAATTCCATTGAGAAGGCATTCAGATATCAGATAGAAGAGAAAGGGTTCAGCCTTGTCGAAATCCTCTCACCATGTCCTGTGGACTGGGGACTCACACCGAAGGACTCACTCGCATGGATTCAGAAAGAGATGATGACTGTATACCCTCTTGGAACATTCAAGGATATCGTTGAGGAGAATAAATAACTGGAAAACAGCATCATCATAGCAGGCTTTGGCGGTCAGGGCATACTTTTTTTCGGGAAAATCCTTGCATATGCAGCCATGCTTGAAAACAGGGAAGTAACGTGGTTCCCATCTTATGGAGCAGAGATGAGAGGAGGGACTGCGAACTGCACTGTTATTATCTCGGATGAAATGATTGGGTCTCCCATTGTTACAAATCCCGACATATTCATCGCGATGAATGAAGAATCACTTAAGAAATTTCTGCCAAGAGTGAGTCAGAACGGCCTCCTCATATTTGACTCGTCTCTCATACCTGATTCTCTCATGAGGACCGACATAGAATGCATCGGTGTTCCTGCGACAGATATAGCAAGTACATTGGGCAACAAAAAATCTGCCAACATGGTGTTGCTTGGTTCATTGATTGCAAATGCCGGACTGCTCAAGGAAACATCTGTATTTGATGCCCTTGAGACCTCAATGTCCGAGAGGAGGAAGAAAACCATCGGAATAAATAAAAAATCTATTCTTAAGGGGATACGATTCATTGAAGATAAGAAAAGCAAGGATAACTGATCTGAAGCAGGTTCATAAACTCATTAATAATTTTGCGCAGAAACAAGAGATGATCCCGAGGTCACTCAATGAACTCTATGAAAACGTGAGAGACTATTTTGTATGTGAAGATCATGGGAAGATATGCGGCGTGTGTGCACTGCACATCATGTGGGAAGATCTTGCAGAGATACGTTCTCTTGTGGTGGATGGAAAATATCAGGGAAAGGGTATCGGGAAAAACCTCGTAAAACAATGTCTGAAAGAGGCGCGGGTTTTAGGATTACAGAGGATATTTGCATTGACTTATCAGACTGAATTTTTTAAAAAGATGGGCTTTTCCGACATTGACAAATCAAACCTTCCTCAAAAGATATGGGGCGACTGCTTACGGTGTCCACGGTTTCCTGAATGCGAAGAACATGCAGTTATAATCAATCTCTCAATTGCATCTTAATATAAGCCTTTTGTTTTAGTTCCTCAATTTCTCTTTTCAAACGTTGGTTCATCTCTTTTTCGATAAGGTATTTCTCAATTTCTTCCCTCACAGCTTCAAAGTCTCTCCCTTGAAAATCTTCGGGGTGTCTTTGATAAAAATCGGTTACCTCTTCCTCTTTTATTTTTATGAGTGGCCTTATTTTAAGATCAATATATTCTTTCATAAGCGCATCATCTGATAATGCTTCTAACCTGAGTTTTTTCGCCTCTCTCAGCAGAAGCAGCCGATTGACCATGGTATGCAAGACCTCATCTCTGGTAATATTTGGATTTACCCTGATTGTCTCAACATATGTCTCCTCTAATTCACTCAGCGTGATTGCAGTATTATCAACAAATGCAACGACACGATCCTTTATTTCAGCAGTGCAAAATGAACAATGGACAATGGACAATGAAAAAATAATGATTTGTAAAATTTGAAATTTGAAATTTGAAATTTGAAATTTCTTAAAACGCATGGCCAATGCTGAAATGAAGTTCACCTCTGCTCTCCCCTTTCTCCCTCTGAAGTTTATGTCCATAATCAAGTCTTATGGGACCGACAGGTGTGTTGTATCTTAAACCAAGCCCGGTGGTATATTTGAACTCTTCAGGATTGATATCTTTCGCCTTTATCCAGACGTTTCCTCCATCAAGAAAAGCAGCAACTCCTATACCTTTACCAAGAGATGATCGTATTTCGACATTTCCCATAAGGAAAGCATTCCCACCGGTTGGGTTTCCGTCCGATCCTTTGGGACCGAGGGTATCCTGCTCATAGCCTCTCACCGTCATCCTTCCACCCAGAAAAAACCTTTCCACGATTGGAAGCTCATCGGTTTTGCGGTATCCCTGAGCAGCGCCTCCCCTGACTGATATTGCGACAACAATACCCCTGATCAATTTCTGATATGCGCTTCCATGGAATATAAGTTTTATAAAGTTTGTTTCAGAGAAAAATACTGGTGAAGTAAGTTTCAGGGATATCCCCGAGAGAATTCCTTTTCTGGGGTTAAAGGGATTATCCCTTGTATCATAAACTATTCCTGGTCTTATACCACTTATGGTAAGTGTTCCTGAATCTTCTCTGCTCAATATCACATCTGGCTTTACATCAAATGTCTCCACGAGAGAGAATTCATGATAGAATTCCACTTTCACAATATCGCTTAATCTTTTCTCCACGCCGGCATTCGCCCCATGCCTTGTTAATCTATATCTCGTCTCCCTCGTGTCAATATTGATTTCCTTTTTCTCCTCACGGATTAAGAATGTCCTGAATGATAAGGGGAGATCAAGAAACCATGGTTCATGATATTGCAGAATATACCGCCTCTCAAGCGAGCTCATCTCAAACCTGAATGAAGCCTGTTTGTTCATTCCCCAGAGATTCCTATAACTCAGATCAAAAAATCCCCTGGATCTCTCATAATCAGCATATCCCAGGCCTAATTCCACTGCACCTGCATTGCCCTCTTTCACATTCAACAGGATATCCTTTTTTGAGTCATACCGGTCGAGCACTTCCATATCAACATCTGTGAATAGACCCAGCCTGTAAAGTCTCTGCCTGCTTTTCCCAATGAGATGGTAATTGAATGGAGAGCCTTCATGGTACTGTAATTCCCTCGTGATTACCTCTTGCCCTGTTTGATAATTTCCAGTAATAATCGTTTTTCCGAATACGATTTCTGTGCCTTCGTCTATTCGAAAGGTTATCAATGCCTTCTGGTTTTCAATCTTACCTTCTGTTAGTACTTTTGCTTCCGTAAAACCACGAGTTGTATATAATTCGATAATCCTGTGCCTCTCATCTGAGATATCAACCTCATTGTAAATATCTCCAGGCTTTATCCCGATAACCTTTCGTATCTCGGTCTCAGGGACAAGATGTGCTCCCACAATATTGACTCTCTCAATAACCATCCGCAAACCTTCATTTACTTTGATAACAATATTTATCTCGTTAGGAAATCCCCCCTCACCCCCCCTTAGTAAAGGGGGGAGGGGGGGATTTGTCTGAAACTCTTCCACATGGGCGTTCAGATAACCAAGCGCATTGTAAAACCCTTCAATCGCTTCTGTATCTCCTTCAATAAGGTCTGGGTTATAGGAATCTCTTTCCTTAAGGGACATCATTTCTTTCAGATTGTTCTCGGGAAGACTGACACCACGAAAAGAGATTGATCTGAGTTTCACCTCGGTTCCTTCAAAGATAAAAAAATTCAAAACTGTCTCCTCATCACCTGATGTTACTACAGGTGCTATCTGTGCAAAGGGATATCCCCCTTTATGATAGAGAGAGAGCATCCTCTGGACCGCTTCTTCAACAAGCTCTTCTCTGAAATCTTCAGTTTCAAAGAATGGCATTTCTTTCAAAAGGTTTTTTGTTGAAATAGCGCTGTTGCCTTCTATCAATATCTTAAGACGTTTCCCTATGTTTACCAAGATATCAAGGGTTCCTTCAGTATATGTGTATGGCCCAACAACAGGCTTAAAGTATCCATTCCTTTTGTAGTATGTCTTTATCCTTTCAATGTCTTCCCCCAATGTTACCTGGTCGTAGATATCGCCATCGGATAGTCTCATAATATCCCTGATCTCTTCTGGTGCGCCATGTATCTGGATATTTTTTATCCTCTCTGGATCGCCTGTATCAATATGAATATGAATCTGCACCCTGTATGGTTCCTTAAGCCTTTCAATCTCAATATGTATGGCGGTATGTGGGAATCCTCGTATTGTCATCTCACGCTTCAATTTTTCTTTCGTATCCTCGATAAGGTCGTATCGCATGATCTGACCCTCTTTTAAGGGCAAAAGCTTTTTTACCATTTTTTGGGAAAGGTTAAAATGTCCATCAATAGATATCTTTTGAATAAAATCCCTTTCCCTGATACGGATAATGACCTTTGCCTTCTCTCCATCAATAGTCTCAAGAGAAATGTCTTCAAAAATACCCTTTAAAAAAACGCGTTTTATCCCCTGTCTTATCCCGATGCTATCAAGTGGTTTGTCAGGACTAATATCAAGAAGGTCGAGAAGCTCTTTTTTTTCTATCGAGTAAAGCCCTTGGACCTCTATCTCTCCAACTGTTGCACCTAAAGCCTCGGAAGGCAGGTAAACGAGTAACAAGTAACAAGTAACTAAATACAAGTAACGAGTGACGAGTGACGAGTGACGAGTTTTCATTTGAACTCAAACCTGAACTTTATATCCCCTCCTGCGCTCCCTTTTTCATCCCGCATACCGATAAGGGAAATGTTCTTAGCGAGGATATATTCCAGCTTGAGTATCTGTTCTTCAGTAGAACCTAAAAGGGTTGTATAGGTTACGAGCAACCTGTCACCGATAAGCTTTTTTGATACCGTAACTCTCGGACCTATTGTACCGGTTGTTCTTGAAACATAGGGGTCAACCTGAAGTCTGTCAATGCCTGTCAATGTCCTAAACCGCTCTTCAAGCACATCCTGTATCTTACCGGTTAAGAATGATGTTGCCTCACCTGCACCTATACCTCCCTCGAGACCTTTCAGTTGCTTGCCTACCTGTCCCACGGTAAGAAGCGCAAGGATATCCGTCTCCTCTAACGGCGGGTCAGAAGACATGGAAAGATTGAATCTATTCATCTCTCCTTCGAGATTGAGTCGAATATTATATCCCTTTGCAAGTGTCTCTGCTGTAAGCCGTATGATTGGTTTGAATGCGTAAGGATCTGTAAAATCAGCGCTTGCATTGATTATCCTGAACTCATTGTTTCTGAAATAAACATACCCACCCTTTGATTCAAGTCTGCCGAACAATACAGGACGCGATATTGTTCCTCTCAATACCATATCTATCTTCAAGGATGCCCGTGCAATGTTGTTATCAATGGAAATATTATCACTCCCTGAAACCCTTATATTGAGTTCGGTATTTTCAACCTTTGATACCTCGGTCTTGGGTTTTTCCTTTGCCATCAAAAGCCAGATCTTCCATTCCACCCTTTTTTTGTATCGTGCCCTGTTTATCTTTATATCTCCAGTAATACTCTGCTTATCCAGTGTGCCCTTATATAAAAGATTACCCCCGAAATTGAGACTGACATCCTTTGAAGGAGAAGTGCTGATATTATCAAGGTTAGCCTCCAGGTAAAATCCTTTTATTGTGAATGCCTTAAGATAAACAAACCCTGTTATGTCTATATTACCACCTCCCAATTTTCCGGAAAGCCTCTGTACCACAATCCTGTCTTTCTCAAGAGAAAGATAGCCGTTAATCGAGCTCATGTAGGAATAATAATTTTTGATACCAAAAGAGGCATTCGATACATTCACACCACCATTTATTTCTGGCTTTTCCCAGTTCCCCGTTATGGAAAAAGCAAAATCAGTATCTCCCCTCAGGTAACTTATTCTCTTTGACAGGCCTTTTAATAATAACAGTGAAGAACTGCCTACAAGATGAATGTTATATTCCTTCCCGATTTCCATACCGCCAGAGAGTTTGAATGAAGTACCACCATTCTTGATACCAAATGCAGGGAAGGAAAGCTTTTTGTTATGGATCTGAATCTTTATGTCGGAATCATTCGAAAAACTGTACCCGAATAATGAAAGTGTCAGATGATTCAGATGCGCTAATGCCGTTATGTTTTTTCTGTCACCTTTCATTGTTACATGGCCTCTGAGGATAAGCTGTAAATCTTCCGGTATATCCTTAAGGACTGAACTGACGATAAAATCATATCTGCCCTGCTGGATATCTATTTCAGCAGTCCACGGCAGATCATCGTTCAGTTGTCCATTTCCCCGTATCTTTACCTTTTCGTTAAGAAGTGAAGCATTCAGTACGATATCCCTATTTTTTATCTCAGCAAGTATTGAACCTTGACCGATAGGCCTCCCCTTATATGTGCCTTCGAGCACCTGAGCATTCACTCTAATCAGAGGGTCTTTGAAAGTGCCCTGCCCTTCTGATTGCACACTAAAAACAATATCATCAGGTATGTGCTTAAGCCCCAGGTCTCTCGTTATGAGCCTGTCTGATGATGCCCTGAAAGAAAATTTTTCATCTGAAGAAATCTTTCCTTCTGCCTTCAGGGTTGAGCTGCCCCGCTTGATTATTGCTTGTCGAAAAGAAATCTCTTTATTCATATATGAAAATGCTGTAGATACAGAATCAACTGGAACCTGAAAAATGACTGCCTTCTCTATAAAGGCGTTCCCCTCTATCGAAATGTCTTTATCTTTACCCCCGATCCGAAAATCTGCATTCAGTCTTCCTGCTGCAGAAATGTCCTGAGAGAATATCTTTGTTATTTCTCTGACATCGATATTGGTGGATGAGGCATTTATTTCATAAACAGGATGTGCAAGTTCGAACAATTTCTCTGCCTGGGGGAAAAATATACTGCCTTTTATCCTTTGCTCTCCACCAGCAACAGTAGCAACCATTTCCTGTATGCGGAGGAGGTTTTTGTTGTATGAAAATTCAGATGTAATGCTGTCTGCCTTATGCCCTTCTATAAAGGCATTTGACATCCTAACACTTCCTGCTACCTCGGGATGATCAAATGTGCCTCCTATAGCTCCGGAAAAATACCCGGCACCTTTAAGCCCGTTGTAATAAGGCAGGGTCAAATCAGAGACTTCATCGGTATTGAGAATACTATTAAGACTCAGGGTTTTTTCTGTGAGATTAACTGTGCCTTCCACACTGATGTTAGACAGGGGGGTATTTATTTTTAAATTAGATAAATAAAGGATATGATCACGGAGAGAGTAGTTACCCTTAATATTCCTTATCCTTCCCATCACATTATCACCACCCCCACCCTGCCCTCCCCCTCGAGGGGGGAGGGTTAGGGAGGGGGTGTTCTCTACCTCATAGGCAAACCATCCGTCAGGGTTAAATTTACTGCCAGAAGTAAAGAGCTCTCCATTAACCTTGCCTTCGGGAATTTCGGGCTCCCACCGAATGAGTTTGAGTGCAGCACTGCTATCTACAGAATTGAATTTTACATCGAGTGTGTAGGCATCAGGAGATGGAAGGTTAAAAGATGCCTCTGCCTGAGCCTTCCCATGATATAATTCTCCGACTCCATTCTCGAAGCTCATTATTCTATCTTGATAAAGGACATCACATCTGAGTGAATCTACCTCAATATCGAAGAGATTTCCTTTCCTGAGCCTTGCCTTTGCCCTTCCAGAGAGATCAGTGAGATTGCCTTTTATCTCTCCCTGAAAATCAACAAGCCCCTCAACCTTTTCTTTTACTCTTAATAGTTCCATTAAAGTCTGTAAATAAAAATCCCCTTTGAGTTTTAAATTTAAAGAGATGTCTTTTAAATTTTGAGTTTTGAGTTTTGAGTTTTGAGTTTTGAGTTCTCCTTTCGCATAGATCCTTCCCTCACCTCTCTGTTTCAGGTTAAAAAGCTTTTTTACGGAATCAACCAGCAATGCTATCTCTGTTTGAAAAGTCCCCTTTCCTTCTGAATATAATCCAATGCCTTTGAATTCAGAGCCGTATGAACTGATGTCGAGGGTTTTTATCTCAATTCCATTCTCTCTGAATACTGCTGAAGCATTCAATTTCCCTTTGAGATCAGACCAACCTTCTTTTTTCAAAGTAAACTCTTTTATCGAAGTCTTAAGCCTTGGCAATTGACCAAGGAGGATCTCTCCTCCAAACCCTTTTATGTTTAACAGAATCTTCAAGCTATCATCTTTTATCAAAGCGATACCATCGCTTGCCTCAATTGCCTTAATCCTTACCTTAATAAAAGGCTTTCTCTCCTTTTCAAGATATGTTATGACATTTTTGATGATTCCTTTGAGCTGCTCTCTATTGGTTGAGGTTTCTGTATCTTTTATCACAAGCCTGCGAATGGCAATCTGTCTGTATACAAGATCTGTAAGATCTATATATCCTTTCACCCTCTTTGCAAAGAGTATCTTGTTGCCATTTTCATCAAAAACCTTCAACCCCTTTGCTTCTATAAAGAGAGGGAATATATTGATATAAATCTTCTGTGCTATGACCCTTTGTCCTGATGCAGATTCTAATTCAGGAAGGATAATTCTCTTCAGGGCATTTGATATGTACGGCCCTCTTAAAATAAAAACGATGAGCCCAATCACAATGGTGAAAAATAAAAGGTATAAAACCTTCCTCAGCCTGTTCTGCTTCAGCAATTCTCCGAAAGAAATGTTCATTGTTTAGTACGAATCCTTAATGTTCACTCTCTATTGTAAATAAAAATGAACAATCCTGAGCTAAAAATTTAGTTTTGTTAAAAACCGGAGGTTATCCATAGACTTGCAACATATTATACTTTAAAATACGTCTGTGCTTGACCTCCTTGCCCTTATAACGATCATTGTCTGGCCATTTATTCCTCTTTTCTGGATTCCTGTACATTTTTTCACAGGATTTTTCAGAAATCTTGGTCTTATCACATACCTAATACCTTTCTTTACTTGGTTACCAATAGCATTTATTATGTATCAGAATAGGGTTTTTCTCCTGCAGTATAAAATAGAATTTCCTGTCGTGTTGAATATTATTGGCGTATTACTGTTAGCCATTGGTGCCATCCTTCATATCTGGACTGGCAAACTGCTCGGGGCATGGGGACTGATTGGATTACCTGAGATATCCACAAGAATAAAAGGGAGATTAGTTACAGAGGGCATTTTCTCAGTTATAAGACATCCTACCTATTTAGCACATACATTGATGTTTTCAGGCATATTCTTGATTACAGGTGTCATATCTGTTGGGATTATTACCCTCCTTGATTTTTTGATAATTAATGCCATCGTTATTCCTCTGGAAGAGAAAGAGCTTTTGAGCCGCTTCGGGGAAGAGTATAAGTTGTATAAAAAGAAGGTGCCGAGGTTTTTCCCTGTCAAATAAATATTAGATGATATATTTTGGAACAATATGGGGCGTGCTCTTCTCCATAAAAACAAATTATAGCATAATGCCCGGATACCTCTTTAGCTCAGTTAATTTCCTGAAC
This sequence comes from Nitrospira sp., assembly GCA_016873575.1. Lineage (GTDB taxonomy): Bacteria > Nitrospirota > Thermodesulfovibrionia > Thermodesulfovibrionales > SM23-35 > VGWY01. Next base: position 19,652 of record VGWY01000014.1, read on the forward strand.
ACCGCACCTTTGGAATCTGTTATAATTCGGTTTAGTTCTACTACTGGCAATTGACAAGGAAAAAGTATGGATTGGAATGAAATTGTTGCGAAAGTCAAACCCTATATTGTAAAAATTGAGACACCAGGTGGAAGTGGGACAGGATTTCTTTGCCTTTATAATAAGAATAAGCAATGGTGTGGCATAGCAACTACTTTGCACGTTGTGGAGCATGCGGATGAGTGGCAAGAACCAATAAAAATAATTCATCAGGCCTCACCCCTATTTTTTCTAAAAGAAGCTGACCGAGTTATCTTATCGGATTGGAAAACAGATTCAGCAATTATTTTTTTCCCAAAACCTGAAAAAGCCAAGCTGCCTGATGTTCTCATTCCCTTACGACCTCTGGATAAATCATTAAATATTGGGTCTGAAGTCGGGTGGTTAGGTTTCCCTTATATTGAACCCTATACATTGTGTTTCTTTTCTGGTTATATCAGCGCAAGAAGAGAAGACCGCAAAGCATACCTTATCGATGGGGTTTCAATCAATGGTGTAAGTGGAGGACCTGTATAATACGCTACTGAAATAGAAGGCGTCCAAATTATTGGAATTGTTTCGGCCTATATAGCAAATAGAGCAACTGGGGCTACTTTGCCAGGATTATCTATTGCACAGGATGTAACTCACCTTCATGTTGTAGTTCAACAAATTCGATCTTTGGATGAAGCAAGAAAGAAGAAGCAACAATTAAAAGAAAAAGAAAGCGATGAGACGCTCCCTACTGAATCCGCCGGACCTAATTCCGCACATAGCGTGGATTCATCTGGCCAGTGATTTCCTTCGTTAATGTTAATATCTTCCTGAACAACGCATCTGCAAGCTGAACCTGAAAGAAGTATATTTCAACCGGGAATCTGCTAAAAATTCCCATAAGAATATTGGTTAGCGAAACCCCTTTTTTACTTAAGTTCAACAACCTCTAAACGAAAAGCCTTGATATTAAAACATTTGTCTTTTTGTATTTGCACTACATGCCTCTTTTTGCCTTTTCAATCACACATCGATTGGGGAATTTAAGACCAAGTACATTAAAAATTATTCTATCTCTCCTTGAAGGCTCACTGAT
>VGWY01000015.1 GCA_016873575.1 Nitrospira sp.
CAACTATCCATCACCCTTTAAGTGATTTTTCCCTGTGGTTTTTTACTGTAAATCGCTCAGCTTAGGAATAAATAAAAGAGATATTTGTTCTTATTCTCAGTGTCTCTGTGCCTCAGTGGTTAAAGTTCTCTTTCAATATAAATACGAAAGAGGGGAAATATAATTAAATACCCGGATGAAACGGCTTCCCTATTTCATGTTTTTCACAATAAGTTCTGCTACAGTTTTTTGAGCAACTTCTGAATCCCAGTATGCATAGATTTTTATGATATCATCTTTCAGACTATCAAGAATATGAGGGCTTCCAAAGGATATGGCAATCCTTGTCCTTTCCCCAAGTTCTTTCATTGTATCCTCAATCCATGGCGTTACCCCTCCCTTCCATGCTTTTATCTTTGAAAATACTGCAACAATAATATCTTTACCAATGGTATTATTCCTGAGTTGGGAATCGATTCCTTTCATCTGTCTCTTCAATGATAGATACCGTAACTCAGGTTTTTTAAACAGTAATTCTTCAATGAAAACACTCCCCTTTTCTTCTTCTTCATCATTCAGTACAATCAGCGAAGGCTTTTTTATTGGCCTTATTTCTCCCTTTAGATTGATAGCTTTCCTGGTAAGTTCTTCTGAGAGCTTTTTATGCTCTTCGAAAGAAAAAGATGGTTCAGCATGTGTAACATTAGAGCAATAAGTCCTGCGAAATCTCCGAAGTCGGTTTATTGTTGAGAGAGAAGGCTGATAATCATTCTTTTCAAGATGAGAAACGATGCTATCAGGCTCTGTTGGATGGAGGAGAAAATCTACACCAGCCCCGAGTGCCATCAATGATGCCTTCTCTTCTGTCAAGTTATGCACACTCTTCAAACCGTGCATATTCAGTGCATCGGTGATTGTAATACCTCTGAATTCCATTTTATCTTTAAGGTATCGTATCGCTTTCTCTGATAGGGATACAGGAATCCCTGATGGATCTATAGCAGGCACGCTGAGATGGCCGAGCATAATCATTTTTACCCCTGCTTTTATAGCTCTCCTGAAAGGTACAAGCTCTGTGTTTTCGAGCAATGGTAATTCTTTCTTAATCAATGGCAGGCTTATATGTGAATCCACTTCTGTATCACCATGACCCGGAAAGTGCTTCCCACATGCTGCAACTCCGTTACCCTGCAATATTCTTATCATCCTGCAACCGAAGAACAATACTGTTTCAGGGTCTTCTCCAAATGACCGTGTTGATATTATAGGATTCCGTGGGTTTGTATTGATATCGAGTACCGGGGCAAATATTGTATTTATTCCTGCATATTGTGCTTCAAGTGCAATTGCCTTAAAGGCGCGCCTTAGAAGATTTAGACCTGGATTCTGAACTCCACCCCCACCCACCCCTCCCCCTTTGAGGGGGAGGGCAAGGGAGGGGGGTTTGACAGCCGAGGCGACTGCCATTGCAGGAGGGAAGAGGGTCCCTTCTTTAATTTGTTGGCCTAATCCCTGCTCAAGGTCTGAGGAAATGATTAAAGGTTCTGCAGTCTCTTTCTGAAGTTCACTGATTCCCTTTCTGACTGTCTCGAGGTTTCCTCCAAAGATAATGAATCCTGCAATGCCTTTTTTGACAAGTCTGAGATAATAGTCAAATTTTTTCTCGATCTCGTTACCATTGAGCCGCGGGATGAGAAACTGGTAGAAATTCATGAGGTATTATATCAGCGGATTGATTAATCTATCCAAAAAATTTAGAATTTCAGGAGGCACAAGAAATTATAAACTACAGTGACACTGAGACACAGAGATTTAAGACTATAAATCAAGAACTTAAAAATTAATTTTTGTATTTTCTCTGTGACCTCTGTGTTCTCTGTGGTTAAATTTAGGTTTTTTATGAGGAGGGAAGATGGGTTTTTTTGAAAAGCTGAAACAAGGGCTCGCAAAGACGAAAAAGGGCTTTATAGAAAAGGTCGAGGCTATATTTACAGGTCGTAAGATTGATGAAGAAACCCTTGAAGAGCTTGAAGAGGCATTAATTCTATCTGATGTCGGGACAAAGGCTACATCAGAAATCATGACAGCAATCCGTGAAAAGGCAAAAAGGGGTGAGGTCGGGGATACTGTCTCTGTAAAAGAACTTTTGAAGAAAGAGATGATAACTATTCTTGGTAATGCGCAGCCCCTTGTAGTCTATGGAGAAAAGCCTTTTGTGATCCTTTCTGTTGGAGTGAACGGCGTGGGGAAAACAACGACTATCGGAAAACTTGCAAGCAGGTTTCGTTCAGAGGGACTCTCTGTTATACTCGCAGCAGGTGATACCTTCAGGGCTGCTGGAATAGAACAGCTTGAGATATGGGCAAAGAGGGCAGATGCCCAGTTCGTTAAACACCAGAGCGGATCAGATCCGGCAGCGGTTGCATTTGATGCCATCACAGCAGCAAAACATAGAGGTATAGATGTCGTGATTATAGATACTGCAGGCAGGCTACATACAAAAAGTCCTCTCATGGAAGAACTGAAAAAGGTGAAAAGGGTAATTGAAAAGGCAATGCCTAATGCCCCTCACGAGGTTCTTCTTGTTGTTGATGCAACGACAGGACAGAATGCCCTGAGACAGGCACAGATGTTCAATGAGGCAATTGGAGTAACCGGGATTGCCCTGGCAAAACTCGATGGCACTGCAAAAGGCGGAATAGTCTTTGCAATAAAAAAGGATTTTGGAATCCCTGTAAGGCTTATTGGTATTGGTGAAGGGTTAGATGACCTGCGAGATTTCAATCCTGAGGAGTTTGTGGAGGCACTTTTTTCATAAATTCGATCCATATCGGAAGTGCTGCCCTCGCACCTGTCTCTTTTGGACCAATAGGTGTATGATTATCCCTTCCAACCCAGACACCAACAACGAAAGAATCATCAAACCCGATAAACCATGCATCTGTGTAATCATTTGTTGTCCCTGTTTTTCCATAAACAGGCCTGACGAGTTCTTTTGCCCTTTGCGCTGTCCCCTCTTGAATAACTGCATGCAACACTATCTTCATCTCCTCTATGACATTTTTATTGACTGTCTCTTGTCCCTTTGGCATTGTTTCATCGATGACTGCACCATCTCTGTTCAGTATCCTCTCGTATAATTGCGGCTCAATAATTCTGCCTGTTGCAAAGGCGGAGTATGCACAGACTATTTCCATGAGTGTTAAGTCAGAAGAACCGAGTGCTGTTGGCAGATAAGGCTGAAGATTGCTCTTGATGCCGAGCTTTTGAGCAGTATCAATGACGTTAGCGATTCCGACCCTGTTCGCAAGCCTGACAGTTGCAGCGTTTAGGGATTTCGCAAGGGCAGTCTTAAGAGTTACCACTCCGTAGTATTTCCCATCATAGTTTTTGGGAGACCATACCTCGCCATGACGTGCACCCCTGAACGAAATTGGTGAATCGGCAACCTTGTCTCCTGATAGCAGTCCGCTATTGAACGCGGTGAGATAAACAAATGGCTTAAATGCCGAGCCCGGCTGTCTTTTTGCCTGTATCGCCCTGTTATACTGGTTTGCCCAGAAATCAAGACCGCCGACCATCGCCTTAATATGTCCTGTCCGTAAGTCTATTGCTATCAATGATGCCTGTATACCAGGACTTACCCTTTTCTCAACGGTCTCAATCCCGTTTTTTACTGCCTCTTCCGCTATCTTTTGCAGTCTATAGTCCAATGTCGAATAAATCCGATAGCCTGCTGTATAAATCTCGGTACCGTATTTCTGTTCAAGTCTCTGGCGCAAAAATTCTATAAAATATGGTGCCTCATATTTTCTCATATGTAGTGTTAGAGGAAGTGATTCTTTCTCTGCCTTGTCAAAGTCAGCTTTCGTAATAAAATGATGGTTGAGCATCTGTTTTAATGCCACAGAACGCCTTTCTCTGGCCTTTTGAGGGTTTTTGAACGGAGAGTACCGCGAGGGTGCTTTTGGAAGCGATGCGAGTAGTGCCGCTTCCCCGATAGATATTTCTTTAACGGATTTCCCAAAATATGTCTGTGAGGCAGCCTCGATACCATATGCCCTTGTTCCGAAATATGCCTGATTGAGATAAAGACCGAGTATTTCATCCTTTGTATAATGTTTCTCTATCTTGATGGACAGAACTGCTTCCTTCAATTTCCTTTTTAAAGACCTGTCAGATGTTAAAAAAAGCATCCTTGCGAGTTGCTGGGTGATGGTGCTCCCTCCTTCCACGATCCCTCCTGCCTTGATATCGTGCCACAGTGCACGGAATATCCCTATGAGATCAACTCCAGGGTGATAATAAAATCTGATATCTTCAACTGATATAAATGCCTTTTTTACATGGGGTGGTATCTGATAATGTGGTATAAATGTCCTCCGCTCAAGATAAAGCTCCGCAATAACCTTTCCATCACTTGAATATACCCGGGATGACTCTATCGGAGCGTATTCCTCAAGGGATTTTATCTTCGGGAGATCAGAGGTTGTCCAATATATGAAGCCTCCAAGGGCACCGATAAAGGCAGAGAAGATAACGAATGCAATGATTATCTTGTTGGGTGTAGTTCTTTTCTCTGACTTTTCAAGTTCCTGCTCAAGCCTGCTCATAAATTCATTATAACGCAGATTGAAGAGATTAAGGTGTGGCTACAAAATCCCTTAATTTAGGCTATAATAATTTCTAAATCTCATTTGTCATTGTAATTTATGGAGGAGGAATGCTGATTAAAGGCAAAGTCTGGAGATTTGGGAATGATGTAGATACAGATGCAATTATACCTGCGAGGTATCTGAATACCTCTGATCCGGAAGAACTCGCAAAACACATAATGGAAGACGCAGACAGGGATTTCCCGAACAAGGTAAAAGCAGGTGATATTATCGTTGCTGGCAAAAACTTTGGCTGTGGTTCTTCAAGGGAGCATGCACCGATTGTAATAAAGGCAGCAGGTATTCAGGCAGTGATAGCAAAAAGTTTTGCCAGGATCTTTTACCGTAATGCCTTTAATATCGGGCTTCCCATCTTTGAATCTGCTGAAGCAGCAGAGAAGATTAAAGAAGCCGATGAGATAGAGATTGATGCTGACAATGGGATAATAAGGAATGTAACAACACGTAAGACATACAAGGCCAATCCGATTCCTCCATTTATGCAGGAGTTAATCTCTGCAGGTGGATTGGTAGAATGGACGAAGAGAAAGTTAAAAGTGGTGGTACAGGAGAATAATCCATGAAATCTTATAACATAGCTGTCATACCAGGAGATGGGACAGGGCCAGAGGTCATTCGAGAAGGTATCAAGGTATTAGATGTCATTTCTCAGAGGTTCGGGTTTAAACTTAACCTCCATTATTATGATTTTGGGGGAGGACGATATTTAAAAACAGGAGAAACTTTACCAGATGGTGCAATTGATGAGCTAAAAAAATATGATGCTATCTATCTTGGTGCGATAGGGCATCCTGATGTAAAACCCGGTATCCTCGAAAAGGGAATCCTTTTACGGCTGAGATTTGAGCTTGACCAGTATATCAACTTGAGACCGGTAACGTTGTATCCTGGAGTTGACTGCCCATTAAAGGATAAGAGACCTGAGGATATAGATTTTGTTGTTGTGAGGGAAAATACAGAAGGATTGTATGCAGGAGCAGGCGGCGTCCTGAAAAAAGGCACGCCTGATGAGGTTGCAATACAGGAGTCTATCAATACAAGGAAGGGTGTTGAGCGGTGCATTCGCTTTGCCTTTGAATACTGTAAGAGGAGAAACAAAGGGAACAAACTTACGCTTTGTGGCAAGACAAATGTACTCACATTTGCCTTTGACCTCTGGGAAAGGACATTCTATGAGGTGGCAAAGGAATATCCTGAGATAAAGGCTGATTACGCACACATTGATGCAATAACAATGTGGTTTGTGAAAAATCCTGAGTGGTTTGATGTGATAGTCACAGACAATATGTTCGGAGATATTATTACAGATTTGGGGGCAATGATACAGGGTGGTATGGGCATAGCTGCAGGTGGAAATATTAATCCCGATGGAGTCTCTATGTTTGAGCCTATCGGAGGCTCTGCCCCAAAATATACGGGACAGAATGTAGTTAATCCTCTGGCTGCAATCTGTGCTGCTGGAATGATGCTTGAACATATTGGAGAGGGAAAATCAGCACAACTTCTTGAAAAGGCAGTTATGGAGGTTACGGGGAAATATCTCAAGAGTCTCGCTGCTGGGAAGATGGGTTATAGCACAACAGAAGTCGGCGACCTTGTTGCAAAGTTTGTGAACGAACTCAGCCCGTGAGCGGGGCAAGCCTCGATTGACAAAGTTCGGGGTCTTTTGTTATAAAAAAAATCTGTTCCCGGGTAGCTCAGTCGGCAGAGCAGGTGGCTGTTAACCACCCTGTCGGGGGTTCGAGTCCCTCCCCGGGAGCCAATTTTAAAAACTCACTGAATGTCTTACTTCGTATACATACTACAGAATGAATCTACCTCCCGATTTTAACATAATACATTTACCCCAAACTTCTTCAGGCTCTCGGTCAGGGCGTTTAAGGGAAGACCCATCACATTAAAGAAATCCCCCTCTATTCTTTTGACGATCACAGCACCGAGTCCCTGAACGCCGTAAGCTCCGGCCTTGTCTAAAGGCTCACCGGATCTGATGTATGTCTCTATCTCATCCGTACTCAGCCTTTTAAAAAAGACCTTTGACTCTACCGATCTTGATATTTCTTTTTTGCCGGCTGTATCTATTATCGTGAATCCCGTTATTACGGAATGGGCTTCCCCGCTCAGGGCCTTCAGCATCTCCTTCGCCTGTTCCTCGTTGCGGGGCTTGCCGAAAAGCCTGCCTCTAAATACTACAATGGTGTCAGCCGCTATAACGAGAGCATTCCTGTATCTGCGGGCAACGTGCCTTGCCTTTTCGCGTGAAAGGAACCTGGTGAGCTCATGAGGCTTCAGGCCGGGATCCACTTTCTCTTCGTAGTCGCTCTTATCGACCTTGAATTTCAGGCCTGTCTTTTTGAGTATTTCCTTTCTTCTCGGAGAAGCTGATGCAAGTATGATGGTCTTGATATTACGCATATTGGCCCGCAACAAATCCCGAAGACCATGCCCATTGGAGGTTATATCCGCCGAGCTGTCCTGCAACATCAACGACCTCGCCCACAAAATAGAGGCCAGGCACTTTTTTTGCTTCCATAGTCTTGGATGACAGTTCATCGGTATCGATTCCGCCGGCCGTAATCTCTGCCTTTCTATAGCCCTCGGTACCTGCAGGCATTATCGTCCAGTGGTGTATTTGATGCGTTATATCCTTAAGCTCCTTTTCCGTATATTGGCATAACGGCCTTGCCGGAGCATTTAATTCACACCACCTGTGGCTGAATCTCCTGGGGAGATATTCCGAAAGAAGGTTGCTCAACTCGATCCTGCTCTTGCGCTTCAATGTGAAAAGTTCATAGGCGTCCATGTCGGGCATCAAATCAATAGTGATTTCGTCCCCGCGTTCCCAATAAGATGAGACCTGCAGAATGGCAGGACCGCTCAGTCCCCGGTGGGTAAAAAGAACTTCCCCCAGGAACTGTCTGCCTCTGTAACCAACCACAGCATCAAATGAAACACCGCTTAATTCACTGAATTTTTCCAAATCGTGCCGACCGAATACGAGGGGGACAATCGCCGGTTTTAGATGCGTTATCTTCAGGCCAAACCTCGCAGCAGTGCGGAATCCCATGTCTGTTGCCCCGAGTTCAGGATACGATAAACCGCCCGTAGCAATAACGAGCGACCCCGCTTCTATCCTGCCGAGATTCGTTGAAACGTAAAAGTGACCTGCTTTCGTTATGCTTCTAACTCTGCAATTCATGCGCATTTCAACACCGGCGTTGCAGCACTCCTCATAGAGCATCCTGACAATATCCCCTGAAGTTCCACGGCAAAAGAGCTGGCCTTTTTCCTTTTCGTAATATTCTATCCCGTGCCTTTCTACCATGCCGATGAAATCATAGGGAGTAAAACGTGCGAGGGCAGATTTGCAGAAATGGGGATTGGCGGACAGGTAATCGTCGGGCCGCAGATTTATGTTGGTGAAATTGCAGCGCCCGCCCCCTGAAACCCTGATCTTTTTCCCTATCTTATCCATATGCTCAAGAACGAGGGCAGAGCGGTTCCTCTTTCCGGCCTCTATTGCACACATGAGGCCGGCAGCCCCTGCTCCTATGATGATGACATCCTTTTTAATCAGAGGCTTTTTATCCCGATTCACTTTCCGAGCAGGCATTATTTATAAACCAAGGGAATTTTAAGGTTCTTTGCGGTCTTTTGCTTGACTCATTTTCTCGAACACCTGTTTTAACACTGCAAACAATTCATCAGACAATCTCTGCATATTCTCCATTCTTTCAATAGCCTTAAGAATAAGGTTGCGTAAATCATCCTCTGAAACAGATGCATCCAAAAGTTCCAATGTTCCCTTTACAGTTATTATGTGTTCGCTAATTTTGTCTGATATTTCTTTCAGTCTATAATTGATCTCTGACATTTATGCCACCCCTCAAGTCGACTTAAATGAAACCTCAATAAAAAATAAATACCTTTAAAAATTATATACGATAACTGCGTAAATATTCATCAAGCACAATATGGGATCAGGTTTTCAAATATCAGTTTTTTTGCCAACATCTACATACTAAAAAGTTCACAAGTAAGGCTACATTGTGTGTGTCATTCCCGCTCTACGAGTCGTAGACTTGTCGGGAATCTTTCTGAACGATTCTGGACTTCGGCGTGAGCTCAGTCGAACGACAAGCCAGAAGGATTGCGGACTGATCCCTGATCCCCGACAAGCGGGGACAGGCTCTGCAGGGACAAGAGCCGCAATGACAGAAAGCGTTAAGAATGTTGTCTTACTGATGACCTCCTTAGTAACTCCTCATCTTGTCACCACTTCTACCTCTACCGCTATCTCCTTCCCATCCCTCAAAAATGTGATGGAAATCCTGGCTCCGGGGGTGAGTGAGTTGAGGATGTCGGAAAGGTCTTTTAGGTTGTGGACTGTAAAGGAGTTTATCCGGATGATTATATCACCCTCCTTTAACTCAGCCGCCTCTACTGGCGAATTAGGCATAATACCAGAGAGCCTGCATCCGACGCCGCTGTAAGCAAAATCGGGGATAATACCAATAGTAACTTTCCTCTCCTTCTTTGGCGCTGTATCAACATTGCTAAAGGTTTTTACCGTTGAGGTCAATGGGTCCTTCCGGCTTGCAAGATATTCAATCACTTCCTTTGCCACTGAAGCCACTTTCACAAGACCCTCCTGGTCTATCTTATCTGTAGTATCAGTTGGACGGTGATAGTCTTGATGAGGTCCGCTAAAAAGCTGCACAGCCGGGATACCTTTTTTTTGAAAGCTTATATGGTCGCTTGAATCCAGTGGCTCGGTCACAGTCTCAACATCAACACCAGTGACAAAACTTGCTCCTCTGAAGATGTGTACCCATTCTTTGGCTGAATGAGATCCAAGCAGCAGCAGTTTCATCCTGTCAAGACGTCCAACTGTATCAAAATTCAACATACCTATGCACTTCTCTACAGGATAGCGATTTTGATTGGTTATATAATACTTTGATCCCCTTTTCCCGGCTTCCTCTCCCGTAAAGGCTACGAAGACCACACTTCGGTCTGGACGCATGCTTTTATTGAGTACCCTCGCAAGCTCAATAAGCACAGCAACACCGCTTGCATTATCATCAGCACCATAATGAATCTTTCCCCTGTTCTCTTCTCTCACATCAGGCCAGCCAAGTCCCAGGTGGTCGTAATGGGCACCGACTGTTATGCTCTGGCTGGACAGTTCGGGATTTTTCCCGGGGATTACTCCTATTACATTTTTCATCATTACTTTATGTTCGGGGTCTTTCCATATCTGAAAATAGCTCCCTTCTCCATCTCCAGCAGGTTTGAGACCTGTTTCCTGAAATTTTTGTGCAATAAATTCTGCAGCATGATCAAGTTCATTTGTGCCGAATCCGCGTCCTTTCAACTCATCACTTGAGAGAAACCTTATCGTCTCCATCATTCGATCTGCTGAAAATATAGGTTGCGGGGTTATTAAAGGTTCTCTCGGAGAGAGTTCTCCCCTCTCGACTCTTAAAACCGTTCCGTCTTCACGAGGCACAAACGCAGTCATTGGCGAATCAAGGACAGGCCAACGGCCTTTAGCTGTATTTTCTGGCTCGGTACCTTCAAACACAAGATAACTATACCTATGGTAATGAGGTAGTTTCCGGCCAAGACCAGGGAGTGCTTCAGCCATATCTGTTGCAATTAAAATCATCGCCATGTCTTTGTTCACTGGATTTCTTGCAGTGAGTACTACTGAGTGGTTTTCGCGTGGGATTTCGCTTTTTGCGATGCGAAGGCTCTTCTGATTTACGGTAACATCATATGCAGAAAGTTCTGATAAGGTTTCTTTGGCAAAACGGTTTTCCCATCCTAAAACAGCAACCGCATGGTCTGTAGGGATTTTTTTTACGTCGTTATCGAGTTTAACTTCTACTGCTTCAGGCCCTGAATTGCTCAAAACCTTGGCAAGCTCTCGATATACCTGAAGGAGTGTCTTGTTTGCGGAAGAAGGGAGGATTACAAGCATCTTTTCAGCTCCGAGTGCCTGTGATAATGCCGGCGGAGTTTCTTCCCGATCAAGTCTTCGGAACAGGTCAAATTGAGGATCCACATCAATCCGTAAGGGCCGAGAAGGTAGATTGAGTTTCAGTTCAACTTTCTTTTTATCCATAACTATAACGGTCTGATAGGCTTGTTTCTGTCCTTCCATGGTTATAGCAACCGGTAAGCGTAAAAGATATGCCTTTTCAGGCTGAGCCTGCTCAATGATGGCAGTGAGGAGATAGCCATTGCCTTCTTTCGTTGCTCTCACATTGCTCAGCTTAATCTTCGGAGCTCCGGTTCGAACAACCCACTGGTCAAATTCAATACTTAAGTCCTTTCGGGAAACTTCTTCAAAACTCTTATTCAGTTCATTGAAAGAGGCTGTCTTAAACTTGTTCTTTCGGTAGAAGTCCTGAAGCCCTGTTATAAAGGTTTTATCTCCAAGATATTGACGAAGCATATGGAAGAACATGAGGGATTTGCCGTACCCTACTGCCTCAGAAGGAGAACTGTGACGGGAATGGAATTTTGTGAGAGGAAAATCGCGGCTGCTTATCACATAGTCAGCATACTTCTGTAAGGTTGTCTGACGGTATTCGACTGCACTGCCCTGCTGCTCCTTGATGAGATAGTCAGATAGATAAGCGGTCAGTCCTTCTGACCAGTTCCCTTGCATGTAGTCAGGAAAGATACTGTTTCCCCACCAGTTATGGAGAATTTCATGAGGGTAGGAAGAGTTGATTATAAAGGGAAACCGAATAACCTTTGGCCCGAGGAGTGTAAAAGAAGGCATTCCCATGCCTGTTTCAAGGAAATTCTCTACAAGGGCAAACTTCTTGTATGTATAAGGGCCGATGAGCTTTTCATACATTGCAATATAGTTTGCTGTAGCATCCAGATACTTATCAGCAAGTTCCTTATCAGGTGCGCGCAAAAAGACCATGGCTGAAATTCTATTAGCTGTCTTTGTGTATTCCGTGAACGTAGAAGCTACTAAATATATCTCATCCTGTGGCTCAGGTGACTCCCATCGAACACGGGTTACATCTTTTCCTTTAACATGGGTTATGCGTTCTCCCTGGCTTACTGCATCCCATTCTGATGGCAGCTCTACCTGTAAGCTAAAGGTTATAAAACCATCATCAAACACGGGATACCAGTATGAACTTCCGGCAAGATATACTCCGTCTTCAGAAATAATACCAGGTGTCTGGCTGAAACCACGTGCCTGCTCTTTACCATATGATTCAGCGGGATGGTTAATAATTCCACTATACTGAAGCACAAAGGTGCTTAAGCCGCGGGGGAGTTTTACCCTGAAGGATTCAATGGGGATGGCTCCCGACTTTTCGGCTTCGCGGACAATACTTACTCCTTGCGTAGGTGAAAAGGGATTAAGTCCACTGTGCAGGGAAAAGCGTAAATCCGTCAGGAGAATCTCAGGCACTGTTACCGAGTCTTCAACAGCAAAACGGTGATCTTCCGGATAAAGCACAACTTTCAGATCATGACGGATTAGCTTATCGTGTTGTGGTAGCTCTTCTGCATTCAGAGCTGGAGCCAATACAAGAACAAATAAAATAATTATCAAAAACAGATGTTTCATGTTGGTATCTCTTTTATTCTTCAGAACATGTTTCGAGATTCTTCGCTTCGCTCAGAATGACATATACTTGTCACAAGAATCTCTGTGTCCTCTGTGGTTAATTACTACCAAATTGAGCGATTCTTTTTTTGTCATTCCGACTTGTTCGGAATCTTTCCTTGTTTTAAGAAGGATTCCCGACAAGCGGGAATGACACTTGTTAGGTGATTGCATTTTCTCAAAATGCTATGGTAAATAAGGTCTTCATTAAAAAATCGCTCAAGTTAGGTACTAAAGTATATTCTATTCAACCCAGTCAGCAATGAAAATATCAGTGGCATGAGGATTTTGCGCATTTCTGTTTGAAGCAAAGACTATTTTCTTTCCATCAGGTGAGAACATCGGGAAACTATCAAAGACTTTGTTATAGGTGATCCTTTCAATGCCTGTACCATCTATGTTGATGACGTAAATCTCAAAGTTATGCCCGAATCTTTTTATGTCTTCATGCCAGTCGTCCATATTGCTTGAAAAGATGATGCGTTTTCCGTCAGGATGCCACGAGGGAGCCCAGTTTGTAGCACCATTATGTGTGAGCCTTTTTTTATTTGAACCATCAGCATCCATGACCCAGAGATCAAGGGGAACAGGAACGATATAGTTATTTTCCATGCAGTCGCGCCACTTGGCCTTTTCCTCCTCAGTCTCTGGATACCATGCACGCCATACAATCTTTTTACCATCAGGTGAAAACCATGGACCGCCATCGTATCCTATCGTATCGGTCAATCGCCGTACATTTGTGCCATCAGAATTCATGATATAGATGTCAAAATCACCATACCTCTGCGAACCAAATACAATCTGCTTTCCGTCAGGAGAGACAATTGGTTCAGCATCGTATTTAGGATTGTCTGTTATCTTCTTCATGTCTGAACCATCGGCATTAGCAACAAAAATGTCATAGGGATAAAGGTACCAGACAAAGTGGGTGCCTTGTGGTTTTTTTTGTTTTGGTGGGCAATCACCAGGCATATGGCTGGTTGAGGCAAAGACTATCCTCTGGTTATCAGGAAAGAAGAAAGAACAGGTATGGGCTCCATGGTTTGGACTAACCATCTTTTTGTCAGAGCCATCTATGTTCATGATCCATATCTTGTCGCAGGCATATCCGCCTCTGTTTGACTGGAAGATGAGTTTACGGCCATCAGGGCTGAAATATGCCTCACCATTGTCACCATCAAAGGTGAGCTGTGTGACATTTTTCATATGTTGGTCTACAGATGTGACATCACCAGGTTTGACTGAAGATTTCGTTTGAGCACATCCAGAGAGCAGAAAAAGCATTAATACTATAACAATATTTATTCTCATTGTTGTTATCTCCGTTCTCGTTTGACTCATATTATCATATATGACAGCTTAATTCATGAGTAAGACGGAAAGGTAAATGCTATCTTAAGTGTCTATGGGAAAAGGATATAATCAGATGCCAGCCATGCTAAAAAAGAAGCCACCCCCAAAGGGTAATGGCAATAGCAAGTTTAGATTTTATGGTTTTTTATATTTGCCCAATTCGTTTTTCAGTCTCTCTATTTCTTTTTTTAACTCTATCATTTTAAGTTCTCTGCCAATTGCCATATTATAAAATTCTTCAAGCTCTTTCACTTTTTTCTTGAGTTCTTCTTCACGCTTGAGCAGGTTCTCTTGCATCTTGACGTGCCTTATCCTCATAAAAAGCTCTTTCAAACTAAATGGCTTTTTCATAAAATCTGATGCACCAGCTTCTATAGCCTGGTCATAGGAAAATTCATCAATGAATCCAGTCATGATGATGACTATCATATCGGGATTAAGTCTTTTAGCCTTTTTAGTAAGCTCAAAGCCATTCATATCACCAATAACGATATCTGTTATCATTATGTCAAACAAGGTATTATTAATAAGTTCAAGAGCAGATGCAGCACTCGTAGCTGTTTCACAATGGTAACCTTCAGATGAAAGGCCATTTTTTAATACATCAAGCAACGTTAGATTATCGTCAACAATTATTACTGAACGTCCTTCAATCATAATATCCCTTTAATTACCGGTAGTAATTTTAATAATAGTAATTATAGCAGATATTGATTTTTTCACGTTGCAGGATGAAGTCAGGGTTTTTCTATGAATTCTCGTGGTGTGACGATCTTAAGATCAAAGGGTAAGTTCTCTGTTTCGAGCAGATCCGTAAGCCTTTCTCCTTACAGCCTTCACGGCATTATCAATATCTTTCACTGTCAGCTTTGTCTTTTTAAACGCTTCACCAGCAACCCTGAAAGCGGCGTCAAGCCTGTCCTCAGGAGATAGGACTGAAAGGATATAATCTTCAGGGTCGATCTTTTTGACCGTACTTACGGACATATAAAACACCTCCATTCACCTCAGTTATGATTTATTGTATATCAAATATCGATTAAAGTCAGCAACAGATATGGCAAAGAAAAATGTGTGCCTGTCGAAGCAACGTGTAGATCCCGTACTTCGGGACTACCCGCCCGCCATACACAGGCACGAGGTTTATTCAGAACCCCCATCGCTCAGGCACTAAGCTTGCAATCCTGTCATGCCCCTTGCATCTATGACCTTCATGATTTTTTACTGCGCACAGAACATTCTGGCATAGCAAGGTGGCGCTTCGCTTCAAGCCTCCGCTACTCTTCAGCTTCAAGCTCATGCCAGAAGCAAGCACATGCCTTCGCTCCACCACCCATTCTACTATGAGATATTTGAAAGCATGATATGTTAAGTTTTCTTGTGAAATGTTATTATTTATGAAATCGTTTCACTAAAAGACTGGAGGCGTTCATGGCAGTAAAAGCTGTTATAGATTTACCTAAAGACCTTTATCAAACTTTATCTTCGCATGGTCTTTCAAAAGAGATGATATCGAAGGAAACAAAAAAACTACTGGCTCTCAAGTGTTATAAAGACAAAATATTATCGCTCGGAAAATCAGCGGAACTATCAGGTCTTTCGATGTGGGAGTTTGTAGAGTTCCTCGGAGAAAACAATGTTGCTGTCATCGATTACAGCGAAGAACAGTTAGAGAAAGAATTCAAAAGTATAGACAAGCTGCGGAAGGCTCTCAAACGTTGAAAGTTGTCTGCGATTCCACCGTCCTTATCGGTCTCGCCAAAATTGGGAAAATTGATCTCCTAAAACAGATTTACAGAGAAGTCTTTATACCTGATGCAGTTTTCAATGAAGTTGTCAGTAAAGGCAAAGGAAGGCCGGGAGTAAAAGAAATATCTAATACTGAGTGGATTAAGAAAGAGTCAATAAAAGATAAACGAACCGTTGAAATGTTTATTGCTGAAATCGGACAAGGAGAAGCAGAGGTTTTGGTACTTGGAAAGGAACTAAATGCTGACTGGCTTATCATTGATGATGAAAGAGCCAGGACTGCTGCAGTATCTGCAGGCTTCAATATAATAGGACTTGCAGGTATTTTATTGTTAGCAAAACAACTAAAATTAATCCCTTCTGTCAAACCCCTCCTTGAGGAACTCAAGGATAAAAATTTCAGGCTTAGCGACAAAATCTATAGAGAAGTCCTCAAAAAGACCGGCGAAAAATAAGTCACTTTCAGATACAAGCCCATGCCTTCGCTCCTCCGATGCTTATCCTTTCCACCTCAGTGGATCAGAATAGTCTAACGCCTTGCAATGTTCCGCTACGCTTCAGCAATGCCTATCCAGCCCAATGGCATAATTCATCATTAAGTTTTTTCTGAAAAGAGAAGAGTTTTGATCAGGAGAGAGATATTAAAATTTCCATTAACGTGACAGTAAAGGATATAGCTTTTTAAAAAGGAAAAAGTGATATTGCAAGACCTGACCCTATTCTGCCTTTGATCAAATCATTGGATCAACTGATATCCTTTCAATCACTGTTATCCACCTCCTTTTGCCTATCTTAGTCTATATCAAAATATCCAGTTTTTTCTTTAACTGAAAGAAGACTCTTCTTCTCCACAACCTTCCCGATGATTCTTAAAAACAGGATTCAAGGGTCGAGGGTTCTATGAGCCAAGTGTGTTTATCATGTTGCTCGTTGTCTTCATTTCTCCGCTTCTCTCCGGACTCCCTGCACCACAAATAGTTTCTGCAATACCACGTTATTTGTGCAAGCACCTCTTGCACAAATTATCCAATGGAAGCACCTTTTGCTATACCGGGAAAGACTACAGAAATGATATCGTTCTCTTTAGCCATAGCTATGCTACCTGAAGTGTCAGACCTTCAATCCTCGATGCCCGTAACCTCTCAACTTTGACATAAACTATTTGTTGCCCCGCCTCTTTATTAGCTTCAGAGAGTTCAATATTTTTCGCTGCCAGTTCTTTATCATATTCAGGAAGTAACACAATCATGGCGTTCTCAGGTATCTTTTCTTCTATCTCGGGATGTTCAAGAATATATAATTCAAACTCCGTAGAAAGCTGCTGGTTTTTTCTGAACATTTCTTCTCTTGTCATCTCTTTATCCTCCTTAAATATCTCTCTTTATA
Organism: Nitrospira sp.; assembly: GCA_016873575.1. Taxonomy (GTDB): domain Bacteria; phylum Nitrospirota; class Thermodesulfovibrionia; order Thermodesulfovibrionales; family SM23-35; genus VGWY01. The sequence goes on from VGWY01000015.1 coordinate 16,795, forward strand.
TCTTTCCCAGTTTTTATTTATATCAATATCAGCCAACGTTAATGCCTCATTGAGATCTGCTGTTCCCAAAAATATCTTTTCTTTACTGCCTGACAATAGAGGGTCAGGTCTTGCAATATCACTTTTCCTTTTCATACCTCTTCTTCTCCACAACCTTCCCGATGATTCTCAAAAAACAGGATTCAAAGGGGCGAGGGGTCAGGGATTCAAGTGCATTGATCATGTTGCTCATTGTCTTCATTTCTCTTTTTCTCTCCGGAACCCGATCTTGCCCCTTTTTGTGTCCGTTGCAGGGGACATCAACTGCCGTATAGCATCGAAGATCAGTTGATTTCATCGTCATGTTTTTCTATCTTCCTTTCAAGCTGCGCTAATTTATGGGCAAGTTCTTTATTAGTGGACAACATTTCTCGTAGTTTAACAAAAGCCCGCATGATAGCGATGTTGACCTGAACCGATCGCTCACTGTTGAGAACGCTTGAAAGCATCGCAACGCCTTGTTCGGTAAAGACAAAAACATTCGGTGCGTGCTTGATGCGGGAACTTATCACAATTTGTGATAAGTTCATGATCTCTTCGCGAGTCAGAGAAAACATAAAGTCGGAAGGAAACCGCTTCCTATTTCTTCGAACTGCCTGATTCAATACCCTTGTCTCTACACCGTAAAGCTCTGCCAGCTCTCTATCAATCATAACTTTGTGCCCGCGGATCAGAAAATTTTTTTTCTCTACCAGTTCTATTGGAACAAGAGAATCCATCGCCCCTCCATGTTTAAGATCACGATTTGTGACCTCAAGATTTCATCTTCCTCCACCTCGCAAAGCGGCCCTGTCCGAGGGAGACTTCTTATATTACCTAATTCATTACCCATTTAAATAGATATTACCTATTCCCCTTTGTCTTTCGCTGCCATTGGGCATTCTGCCCCCTGCCAAGACACTCAACCCGCCCGTCTTCCCGGAGTTTTTTCAAAACCAGCCGGATCATGTCCACGCTTACACCGGGGCATTCTCTTTGAATATCGGCGATACGAAATGTGCCGGGAGTTCTTTCAATGGAAGATGTTATCATTTCCGTCTTTGCACCTTTCGGTGACCTTAATTGTCCAACCCGTTCCTCAAACTCGCTGTATGCAATTTTGAGCGTGTAAAGGACATAATTGATATAAGGCCATGGGTCATGTTTGCCATCATGCCAGCCCTGTGAGCTTTGCTCCAGGGTTTCGTAGTACCGATCCTTGTTTTGTTCGATAATCCGTTCTATGCTGATATAACGGCCGGCCTCATAGCCAAGATAATAGCATTGGAGCAAAAGTAGCAACCTCGAAACCCTCCCGTTTCCGTCACGGAAAGGATGAATGCAGAGGAAATCGAGATTGAAGGCGGCCATAGCGATCAGTGGATGCACCCAGCGTTCACGGAGGCATTGACTCCAGCGGTCGATCAGTTCAGACATGTACAGAGGGGTTTTACCAGGAGTGACTGTCTTGAATCGCACACGGGACGTTCCGTCAGGATATTTCTCAATAATGTCGCTGGACTTCTCTTTATATTTTCCGGCATCCCAGATATCGCCCTTTGCCAGTTTATGGAGCCTTAGAATAGTGTCCTCTGAAACCGGCAGTTTCTCAGCCTGCTCATGAATAAGCTTCAGGGCATTGCGATAACCTCTAACTTCTTCTTCATCACGGTCGCGCAGGGGTGATTTGCCGAGCACAATGGAGCGGACACGGGTTTGATCAACGGTCACTCCTTCGATGCGGTTTGACGAAACTGCGCTTTCTATTAGTGCATGCTCACGGAGAACCTTTAGTCTCTGTGGCGCCTGTTTGGTAAAAAGCTCCTGTTTCCCGCAAGCTTCACCAAGGTCTGCAAGATACCAGGATGTGATCACAGAAATTGTCTCTGGTTCTAAAGACATCTGCCGGAGTGTCATCATATTGGCATATGTAATAAAGACAACCGTCTCTTCATTAATACCTCTTCTTCTTCTCCACAACCTTCCCGATGATTCTATACTGATGTTTATCTGAAAGTTCGATGTCCGGATAGTTCGGGTTCAGGGGGTGGAGGATCCTTGCCTTTCCGTACTTTTTCATCTGTTTGAAAACTGCCTCGTCCCCGGCATTTTTGAGGACTATATAATCGTTATGGTTGGGCTTGATGTGAGGGTTGACGATGATTATGTCACCATCCCGGAACTCGTGTCTCATGGAATAGATATTAGCCTGTTAAGGCTTTTTTTTCAATAAGAACGTACAATGACGAGAATCGTGAAAGTCCTTGAAAAAGATGGTACCCCCTGCAGGAATTGAACCTGCGACACCAGGTTTAGGAAACCTGTGCTCTATCCGACTGAGCTAAGGGGGCACAAAGGTTTGCAATAAAATTATACCATAGAATACGTGATAAATCTTAATAACTTCCATACTGTCTTTCTGTATCGGCGCCATTCCCTGGAGATTACTTATGGGATTATGTATGGGATTATGGGGTCACCTACTTAAAAGTTTACTCGCGAGAGACCGCGGATGATGCGAATGGCGTCCTCAACTGTGTTTGCTCCCTGGATGAAATCCATATCCTCGTTGCTGATAGTGCCCTCAGCCAGCAGCGTATCGCGCATGAAACGGCGGAGATGGTCCCAAAAGTCCCTCACCATACCTACTACCGGAAAGCGCTCAAGCTTTCCAGTCTGGGCTAATGTTATCACTTCAAAAGCCTCATCAAGCGTGCCGAAACCACCCGGCATCACAACGAAGGCCGTGGAGTATTTTACGAGCATTACCTTGCGCACGAAAAAGTGCTCAAATTCGATGAACTTGTCGAGGTATGGATTTGGTTTCTGCTCAAAGGGAAGCTTGATATTGCAGCCGAGGCTCAAGCCCCCGCCCTCTTTAGCACCCCGATTTGCAGCCTCCATGATTCCGGGGCCGCCTCCGGTCATGACAGCATAGCCTGCATTGGCGAGTGCGCGCCCAAGCTCGCGTGCCAGCTCGTAGTAACGGTGTCTTTCCGGAAAACGCGCTGATCCGAAAACGGTGACGCATGGACCTTCAAAATCGAAACTCTCGAAGCCGTGCAGGAACTCAAGGAAGAATCTCACAGCACTCTCAAGATCTTCACCTCGTTTTCGGCGGCCCGAGAGAAAGAGTTTCTCTGCTCCCACGACTTGACCGAGCAGCGAAGATGACTCTATAATTTCTGACAATCCTTTGTAATTCATAGCTTACTCCTTTGTAGATAATGTGTTTCCGGCTCCGTTTCTCTATTATAATTTGTAGATCCGGAAAAAGCTGCAATCAATGCTTCTTCTGTTATGATATACTCCATAAAAATTTCGGTTCTTTCGTAAAAAAGTTGAAAAGCATTCTAATAACCACAGAGACACAGAGGCACGGAGATTGACATATAAAAAAAGAAGCCATAAAAAAAGAAAAAATATTAACCCTACAACGACATTTAAAAGAATTATAAATTGACAATTAGAGCATAATCTGCAAGAATATAAAGAAACTTCAAAGGAGGCAGATTATGCTACCGAGTTGCCGGATTGAAGGAGATGTTTTTACAATACC
>VGWY01000016.1 GCA_016873575.1 Nitrospira sp.
GCAGTTATGAAACGAGCAACTTCCTCGCCTTTTTCAATTATCCAGATTGTCCTCAATTTAATAAAAACCTTTACAGGTGTCTGTAGAGAGCCATCTATAACATATTTTACACCATGTGTAGAGGATATTACCTCTTTAACATCCTCTGTTTGAGCAATGGTTATTAATCCCTGCTTTAACAGTTCTACATTTGCATTACTAAAACCGAATGAACGTAAATATTTAGCCTTGGATTTACCAATTGGATGTGAATCAGACAATAGATAATCTAAAAGTTTTTGAAGATTAACTTCAGCACTCTGGCTATTTTGAAGTTTCAACTTACCTCCTCCAGAGATGTCTTTTTCTCTTTTAACTCCTCTTTTGTCAATCCCCTAAGACAAACAATCTCCCCATGATTCAATTCAATATCTATTCCCTTTAGCGCTTCAATCGGGCCATGGTATGTATGGACATCCTCAAGCTTTAACATCACGCCATTATATATCAAGATAATTCTTTTTTATTCACCTAATTAATGCTTTAAAGAATAAATCGTAACTCATTGTGTAAAAAGGTTTTGCCTCAGCTAAATATTTCATTGATCTTTTTTTGCCACTCATCTTCAAATATCACTTGAAACTCAATTCTTTTGTCAGTAAATTCTAAATTTAATTCTCTCCAATCTTTTTGCTGCCCCAACCGATTACAGAAATCAAAAATGTTTCTTTTATAATCAGTGTCTTCGTTTTTTAGGTGTAACCCTTTTGTCTCAACTACATATACCTTGCTGTAATCATTTTGTTTTCTGTCATCAATATCAGTGAAAATGAAATCAGGATACACTTTATTTTTCTTCCAGCCTTGAACATAATAATCTTGCCTTGATAAATTCCTATACCACCATAAAAGTTTTTCTTGTTCATCAAGATAAATTGCTACAGACTTTTCCATCTCATTAAATTCGTCTTCTGCCACATATTCAAAAAGACTTCGCTGTATTGGAGTGTTATCATTCCTCACAATCTTTTTAGAAGTATTTTTCACTTTTATGCTGCCTGGCAACTTGTAGCCACCTTTACCAGAAAGTAAGAAGAACCATAAGACTTTTTGCTCAATCAACTCTCTAAATACCTGTTCTGCTAATCTATCCCGTTCTTTTATGAGATGTTTTCTTAATTCCTCAATAATGAAAACAAGATTATTTGTGACCGTTTTTTTATCATATGTCATTAAAAAGATGGCTATTACCTTTTTGCCAGTCTCATAGGCTACCCAAGGATTTGGAACAATATCCAAAATTTGTCGTGTGATAAAAACCCTGTTAATCTCCAAACCACCTTCTTTAGAAACTCGTCCTTTCTCTTTAATCAGTTCTTTTATATCTTCACTAAGTCCAATAACAACTTCCTGTTCTTCAGCCCTCAATTCTGAAAGTGAAATATCTTTTAATGCCTCAAGATTAATTTGACTCCAGTCTATTCTGCTTAAAATATCCATCTCATAATTAATATCCCGCCAACCTTCACTTTCTTGAATAACGAATTTTGGAAGGTAAATCTTGCCTTCAAATTTCTTAAACCTTTCTCTATAACCAACAGTTTTTTCTTTTGTTGCCTCTATGCTCTCTGTATCTCCTTCAGCTACCGAGACCCTTCCAGCTAAATCTCCAAGCCCTTCGGCTCCAAATCCTCTTTTTACATTTTCTAATAGTTCTGTTGCCTTTGGCCGAAAACAAAAGACATAACTCTCGTCAAGTTCTTTAATTTTTGTCTTTCTTGCTTTTGGTTGTCTTAATATCCTTCCAACAAGTTGAGTAATGCTAAGTTGAGACCCCGGATTAGTTAGGATTGTAAGAAGATATGCAAAGGCACAATCCCATCCCTCTTGCAATGCCTGTTTTGTAATGATGTAGCGAACTGGACACTCCTTGCTTAAAAGGTCAATTCCCTCGATGTCATCTTTCTCACTACTTTTTATAGCTATTTCTTCCTCTAAAATTCCGCATTGCTTAATCAAATATTCTTTAACATCTTCTGCATGTATATATCTTGTGCCTCTTTGTTCTTTGCCTGTTCTTTCCGCCTGTATTAAACAAATAGGACGAATATATTCACCTGTATTCGCCTCATATTCTTTGGTTTTCTTTTCTAAAAAGCTTCTTTTCTCAAAAGCCGCTCGCATCGCATCTTTCCAATCAAGACTTGCTTTATTGGTAATACGCAGATCAAGTTTAATCATCTCTTCCCGATTAAGTTCCTGCCCACTAATAGTTACCAATTTGTTACTCACTTCCGGAGGTGTGGCTGATAACTCTACAATTATTGATGGGTTAAAATTTCTGATTGTTTTTTGAGCAATTTCACTGTAAGCCTTGTGCCCCTCGTCAATAATAATTATGGGCTTAAAGAGTCTCAAAGCATTTCCAAGAGAAGTTTTTACAACCCTGCCATGAAAACTGTTTTCATCACCGAAATAGTCCAAATTGGGGAAGTTTTTTAGGAGTTTTTCATTTCCCTCTCTATCATCTTCCAAGGGAAAAAATTCACCAAATCCACCGCTGTCTTTAAAGACTTTCAAAACCTCTTTATTCTGCCTGCTTGCTGATGGCAGCATCAATAGCATTACCACAAGATTTTCCTCCACATCTAATTTAGAGAACCTATCCATTTTCTCTAAGATAACTGTTCTTCCTCCACTTGAGATATCCAGAACCTGGCGATAAGGATGCTCACGGTTTTTTAAACTGGCAAAGGTTTGCCTATAAATTTGTGTTGTTGGCACAATCCACAGAACGATTCCTGTTTGCTTCTTAAGATAAGTCCTGTTTATTAAATCAATCGTATGACAAGCAAGTAGAGTTTTACCACCACCTGTTGGAATTTTGAGGTAAAAATTTGGTAACTCCTCGCCTAAGCCATTTTTCTTTGAATAATGAGTTGTCCCGACAACCTTCTCCCATGCCTTAAGCGGAAAGTTGATTGAAAGCTCAGGATCTTCCTTTGTTAGCCTATCATTTTTTGCCTTAAATTCAGCAAGAGCTTCAAGATAATGCCTAACCTGTTCTAATGTCTTTTTCTGATATTCTTTTAGTTCCATAACTAAATCTTTAAAATACCCATTTCTCTTCTCTGAAAAATTCTAACAATTCATAAATACATTTCGTATTGAAGTGTTCACACACATTAGGAATTTTAGGACGTGCCGATGGGTTTGCAGTCAAGTTTGCAGGTTGTTCTGAAGTAATAACCATCCAACCCTTAGACATAGCAAGAGCGATGACAAAAGGATCAGCTTCTGGTGTTGTTTTATTCGTATCCACAAGGGTCGGAAAATGTTTTAAAATGTCTCGCACCTGATTTAGTTGGTCATCATCTAAATCTTTGAACATTTCCTTATGCTGTTTGACCCATTTTAAGAGTTCATCATTTTTATCCCCATATTTTTCAAGTTCGTTAAGAACTTCACGAGGTGCAATAAGACGTCCCTGAGATATGAGATTTTCAAGATTTTTCCATAATGATCGGAAAACATCAGGAGCATATCTTCTCCTCCATAAATCTATGAGTGCATTTGTATCTATGCAATAACCTGGAAACAAATCCATCGCAATTAAATCTTTCCTTCAATGAACTGCTCTATTTTAGGTAGATATTTTAGACGTACAGCCAGATAGTCAGCAGCATCTCTATAAGTAATTTTTTCTTCTCTGTGCGACTCTAAAACGATAGATACGAATGGGGTCCCATTCTTCTGAATGCATTCTTTCGGTGGGTTTCGCCGTCCTCCTCCTCTTCTTCGGTATTCTGTTGTTCTCCATTCTTCGTGTTTACGTTTATAAAAATCTTTGTCCGCCCAACCTAAGATTACCAACCGCCTTAAAATTACCTCCTGGCTAACCTTGAAAGTCTTAGCAAGTTCTTTCAAAATTTCATCCGGCCAATGAGAAGAATACTCCTCTGACTTAATTAGTTCGTGATTTAGCAAGGCATCTTTTGGAACTAAAATTGCTCCTGCAAAATGGTTACAGAATTTCTCTATTGATTTAGCCTCGTCAAACAAGTTATCTGTCTCCTCCATATCACATATTCCACTATCATTAAGAATAAGATGCCCGTACTCGTGAAAAAGAGAAAAAATTCTTCCATTGATTGTGTCTCGGAGATTAAGCACAATTGCAGGAGGTTTGCCTTCAAACAGTGAAAATCCCCTTATCATATCTACTAATGGCATACCTATCTGAAATACAAATACTCCACGCTTTTCCACCGATTTTTTCCACTCAGCAAGTGCTTCATTTTCATCTTTCCAGCCAAATTGTATATGGATTCCAATACCTAATTGTTCTCTTGTCTTGATTGCTACAACCTCAGGGTCGTCTGTTAAACTTACCCTCCCGATTTCCGTAATAATCTCACGATTAAGACTCATCGTCAATTCTGTAGCTAAAGATTGAAGCCTTCGGACTCGCCGTATAGCTAAGCGAGTCTCTGGAGAGAAAGGCTTTCTCACATCCAGAGGTAGAGTGCGAAAGTCTCTTGGAAGAGATGGTTCTTTTGGTGGTTCTGGTAAGAAAAATGCTGCAAGTGGCCTTTTGTAAATAGTTCTGGCAAGTTTTTCTAATTGGATTAGTGTAGGTTTTTTTTGTCCTGATTCCCATTTACTCACTGTATCCTCACTTGTATTTAGCCGTTTAGCGACTTCTCCGATGTTCATACCTATACTCTCCCTTGCCCATATAAGCACTTTCCGCTCTACAGTAACTTCTAAAGATTTATGAGGCATAATTATCCCCCTATTATTCCTTCAATTTATAAATCTCAAATGGTAATTGGCAATAGTCAATACGGTATTCCAAAAGATAATCTGTATCAAGATATTTGCTGGGGGCAAAGACCAATCGCTTTTTGCCTTTGTACTGACCTAAGGTTTTCGCTCTGTCAAGCGTAAGCGAAGTTGATTTTAGATATTCAATATCAGGCTTGTAGAATAGATATACTTCATATTCCTTTGATTCGCCAATGAAATTTTTCTTCTCATCGACTTTTTTCGGGTCAAATTCCTCACCTGTGGCTGTATAAAAAACATATCTGGCAAGTTCAAAATAACTGGGAAGTTTACTACCTTCAAGGATACTCTCCATTTCTATTGGGTCGCCGAGTTCAAAATAACTGAAAGTCCCCCCAAGACCTTCTCTTAATTTCTCATTCTTTGCTTTCTTAACTCCTTTGATAACTCGTCTAATTCTTTCAGCAGTAATCTTATCCGCATAATCCTCGCATTCAACTAACATAAACTTGCGATTGCCACCGTCTTCCTTGTTAAGAGCAAGGACAGCATGGGCGGTTGTGCCGGAGCCTGCAAAGGAGTCGAGGATTAAATCGGTATTATTCGTTAAGTAAGAAAATATTTGCTTCAGCAGTTGAACAGGCTTAGGATTATCAAAAGCTTTTGTGGTTTCAGGGAAAATTTCTTTCAAATCATAAGCACCAAGTCTACCATCAAGCTGAATTACGCTTGGAAGTTTATCTTCAAATTCCTCAGCATAAACTTTTAGCTCTATGATTTTATTTTCATTCTCACCAAAGAGAATTTTCCCCTGTGCTAATAATTCCTTCATTGTATTTTCAGGGAAGCGATATCCCATAAGCGGATGCTTACAGGGTTTTTTCGTTATAGGGTGTATCACGTCATACCTATAACCTTCTCTACCCGGGTTATGGACACTTTGACTTCCTATGTAAACACCACCTTTATCAATATATTTATAGCGGTCAAGTTGCCCTAAATAAAATTTATTTTCCCTAAACCACTTATTATATGCCTCTTGAAGTTCATTTGGATCCTTATATTTTTTATTAAGTTCCTTGCCAATTTTAATTAACTTTTCTTTTGCATCAGAAATTTTTGACTTCCAAACACTTCCAAGTCTCTCTTTATTTTTTGAAAAACAGATTATGTATTCGTGCTCAATTGCTATATTTGTTGGATTATTATCAGTAACATTCCTCCAAACTATAGTCCCTACCCAATTGCTCTCTTGAAAGATATCATCAAGTATGTTTTTCAAATTATAAAGCTCATTATCATCACAGGAAATAAAAATAACGCCATCCTCGGACAATAATTCCCGGAGTAATTTTAGGCGTGGCATCATCATGCAAAGCCATTTGTCATGGCGTGTAAGGTCTTCCTTATCCACCACCTTGCCGAGCCATTCCTGCATCATTGGGCTATTGACATTGTCGTTAAAAAGCCATTTTTCAAAACCTGTATTATATGGAGGATCAATATAGATACACTTCACTTTTCCAGCATAGGTGGGAAGAAGGGCCTTTAATGCTTTAAGATTATCTCCATGGATAATAAGATTATCACTAAGGCTGATTTTATCTGTTAAGCTTTTATCTTTTTTCGGAACAAGCTGGTGATACTTGACAGTCAGATGATGATTCTGGACAAATGTTTTTCCCTTAAAACTTAGCGTTGCCATAATTTATTTGCCATTTACAATAAACTTCAAGGGTATTTGAGAGATACACTTGAGATAGGATTGATCATCCTTTCCATTCTTCGGGTTTTTACTATTTATTTCTTTTCACAGCTAATTGAAATCTGCCTTTCGGCGTTTGTTCCAATAAACTGCGTTCCCTGATTCTTCCCCTGACCAAATCATTCAGCAATGCCCTGTCAAACTCTGTCATATTTACAAACAAAAGCTCTCCCTACCTGTGTTTATTTTTAGATTGACTATAGTGCCCTGAAATCCCTTTGACATATTATAACTCTCAATCTTATTGCTGTAAAAGTTTACCTTTCCCTTGCCAGTGATAATGGTAAGAGTGCCTTCATTAACTTTCAGGAAATTGCGGATGTTGGTCAATCCAAAACCTGCGCTTTGAGTTTTTATATGAAATCAAACAGATAATCAGTTGGATTCTCTTTTGGCCATCCTGAGACATATCCAGAAATCGCATCTGCAATTCCTTTAAAGTCATTCAGCTTATAGGATGAAGCAACTATTAGCACCCCTTTATGGGATATATTACTTGCGAAAAATTGACGGGTAAGAATGATATAATCGTTTCTGTTTCGAGTCACAAAGCATCTCCCATCCAAGGCTGCTTGTTCTAATTGTTCCTGATCTGTTAACCCTGTTCGTCCAATTTCATGCACGCTAATAGCATCTATGCCTTTTTCTCTAAGAATAACCGCTATTTGTGGGCTCAGGTCTTCATCCAGAAGAAGCTTCATTTCTTTCTGACAAACGGGAGTTCAGAATGAGCTTTCTCTTTACTCCATGCCCTGTTCATCTCTATCAATTTTTTTATTTCATCAGGGTAGGTGTTTGCATAGCCAATTGCTGCCATAATCTGCCTGTCCGTGAGCCAGTGAAATGCCTCTTTTAAGGCATGGAGATCATTATTAAGTTCCTGACAGGCTGATATAAGCTCCCAGACATCTATTCCTGTGCCTTCAATCCGCGCACGCCTTCCTGCAGGTCCATCAACAAAGACAATCCCTGGACATTTCCTCATTTTTACGGCTTCGGTAATTAGTTCTGATGTGAGACTTGAGAAAGTCTCTTTTTTCATATGCAGAAGGCTTTCTACATCAGACAAAGTTTTTTTGTCTATACGAATACTCTTAACAACACTGCTCATTTACCCCTCCATATAATATGTATACATAATACTACATTGTAATATTACACTTGTCAAGCCACTACACCAACTTAATTAGTACTCAACCCTTACCGAGATATGCCTCTATAACCATAGGGTTACTCCTGATTTCAACAGGCAATCCCTCAGCAATCTTGACGCCATGATCCAGAACGACAATCCAATCAGATATTCCCATGACAACCTTCATATCATGCTCTATAATCAAGACTGTTTTACCAAGACCTTTTAGATTTTTTATAAGATCCATAATTTCTAATGTCTCTTGCGGGTTCATCCCTGCCGTAGGTTCATCAAGCAAAATCATGGACGGTTCTGTTGCAAGTGCCCTTGCAATCTCAAGTCTCCTCTGTGCACCATATGGTAAATTTCCAGAAATAGTATCAAGAAAATCTGATAGACCAACAAGTTCGAGATACTCAATAGATTTTTCCCTGATAATCCTTTCCTCGTCTTGAAATCTTTTCCATCGTATTATGGAACCAATAAGACCTGAACGTGTCCTTGAGTGCTGGGCAACCATCACATTTTCTATAACAGACATCCCTCGAAAGAGCCTGACATTCTGGAATGTCCTTGATATACCAAGCCTTGCGATATTATGAGGCTGCAGATCGGTAATATTTGTATTCGAGAAATAGATAGTGCCCTTTGTAGGTTTCAAAATTCCAGTTAGACAATTGAAGAAGGTCGTTTTCCCTGCACCATTTGGGCCTATAATGCCCATAATGGTGCCCTCTCTTACCTTAATGCTTACCTCTTCGATGGCCTTTACACCCTCGAAGTGTTTCGATATATCTCTCACCTCTAAGAGTGGCATTCCTTCCCCCCGAATAGTCCCTGTGGCCGGAATATCATGAGAAGGACAAGTCCACCACCCAGTACAAGCATCCTGTAAAGTTGGACCTCACGTAAAACCTCTGGGAGCAGGACTAAAATGATCGCACCGATAATAACACCTGTTATACTTCCGAGTCCCCCGAGAATAACCATACTAAGTATCAGGACAGATTCCATGAATGTAAAACTTTCAGGTGATACGAACTGCATCTTGCCAGCAAACATAGCTCCTGCAAGTCCAGCCCAGAAGGCACCGAAGGCAAATGCATAGAGCTTGTACATGGTTGTGTTGATTCCCATCGCAGATGATGCTGTTTCATCTTCCCTGATAGCAACCCATGCCCTTCCTATCCGGGAAGAATATACCCTTCTTGTGATAAAAACAGTCATGATGACAATTAACAGGACAAGATAATAATAGTATGAGAGTTTTCCAAAAGAGACCGTCATGATTGCAGGAGGAGCAATCCCTGAAATACCATTCGGTCCCTTTGTGAGACTATCCCAGTTATTTAAAACAAGCCGTGCTATCTCACCAAAACCAAGGGTAACAATTGCAAGGTAATCTCCCCGCAAGCGAAGTGCAGGTATTGCCAAAAGAAATCCGGCAAGTGTCGTTAGCCCGATAGAAAAAGGGAGGGCAGACCAAAAACCTAGTCCACATTTTGTGTTCAGAAGGGCATAGGCATAAGCACCAATTGCATAGAATGCCACAAATCCGAGATTCAGCAGACCTGTAAAACCTACCACCACATTCAGTCCAAGTGCAAGGATAATATAGATACCTGCAAGGATCGTTACATCAATGAAGTAGTCTGAAGCAAAAAAGGGTAGAAAAAAAAGTAATGGAAGTAACAAATAACGCGTAATAAATGATGAGTGATGCGTAATGAGTGATGCGTAACGAGTGACGAGTAACAAGCACTTGTCTTTTAACCTGTTCCTTGTTCCTAATAATTTATTACCGACTTTAAGTATTACAAGAGATATTGCAAGGGCTAAAAAGAGGATGAAAGCAGCACGTATTCCTTTAAAGGGGATGAAAAGCAAGGCTAACCATAGAGCTATAACCAATGGCTTTGTTGCCTTATAAAAGTTCTCCTTAAAACTTGTAACGTGTAATTTGTCACCTGTCACTTTTTAGACTCCCCTTCCAAAAAGCCCTTCTGGTTTCACAAGGAGGATTATGACCAGGATGATAAATGCATAGGCATCCTTGTATTCACTCGAGATATAACCTGCACCAAGGCTTTCAACAAGCCCAAGTATAATCCCTCCGAACATTGCACCCCGTATGCTCCCTATTCCACCAAGAACTGCAGCAGTAAATGCCTTGATGCCTGCAATATACCCGATAGAATAATTGACGAGGCCGTAATAAATGGCAACCATAAGCCCGGCAACTGCCGCAAGGCCTGAACCGATAATAAATGTTATCGAGATAATCGTATTGATATTAATACCCACAAGTGAGGCCATTGTTTTATCCTGTGCAACCGCCTGCATCGCCTTTCCCATTCTCGTCTTTCTCACAAAGAAACGGAGCAGGATCATCAGTACTCCTGCTGTGAGTATGATAAATAACTGTATGGAAGTTATCCTCACAGACAAAAACTCAAATGCTGAGTTTTCGAAAAGAGGCGGGAAAACCTTGTCTGTAGCGCCTTGTGTAAGCATTACATAATTCTGTAAAAAAATAGATACCCCGATGGCGCTTATCAGCGGACTCAGCCTGGGAGCATTTCTCAGGGGCTTATAGGCTATCTTTTCTATCGTGAATCCATACGAGGAACAAAAGATTATTGATAAAAGAACAGTTAGGAACAGGGCAAGTGTAAGGCTATATGATGTAAGGCCGATAGCAGTAAAAAAACCGAGGAATATAATGCCGAGATATGCGCCGACCATATAAATCTCTCCGTGGGCAAAATTGATCAGTTCAAGGATGCCATAAACCATGGTATACCCAAGTGCGATGAGTGCATACACACTGCCCAAAGTCAGACCATTGAGCAATTGCTGTAAAAACATAGGGAATTGTAACAGAAAAAAAAACAAAGGGCAAAAAACATCCTGGTATCATTCCTATTGTTTTTGGGGTTACTTATGGTATCTTCCATAGTAGTTTTTTTCACGAAAAAATTGTATCTTTCGTATTTTAGTTGAAAAGGCTTCTGGATTCCCCGATCGAGTCGGGGAATGACACTTTTTTACAAGCAGTCCTGTCATTCCCGCACAGGCGGGAATCCAGTCGTTCATGATTTTCAACTTTTTCAAGAATGAACCCGAAAATTAGGTTATACTACATAAGAGGGTAATTTTAGTGAATATCTTTGATGCAGGAAAATATTTCAAGAGAAAATGAATACAAATTCTTTGATAAAGGAGGAAGCATGAGAACGAAAAACTTCATACGATTTTTCATTTTGGTAATCATACTTCTCACAGCATCTTCTGTCCTCGCACAACATGGTGGTGGTTTGCGAGGAGGTGGGAAGGGAATGAATTCACCATATCAGAAGCTGTATGATCCTGAAACAATTGAAACTATTTCAGGCATTGTTGAGTCTGTTGATAAGACTCCTCCTTTGAGAGGAATACATTTCGATGTAAACCTCTTGGTAAAAACTGGAAAAGAAACCATACCTGTCCATCTGGGCCCGGAATGGTATATTGACAGGCTTGATACAAAGATTGAAAAAGGCGATAACATCAAGGTCAAGGGCTCACGGGTAACGATGACAGGCAAACCTGTCATTATTGCTGTTGAAGTAAAAAAGGGGAACACAGTAATTGCCATCAGAGATAATGCCGGAATTCCGGTCTGGACAAAGGAAAAATGATACGAAATGCTGACCTGCTGAAAACCTTTGCAGCGGAAAGCACATTTTTAATGGTATAATATTTTAATAAAAAGATAATCAAAATCAGGAGGATACAATGGTAAATTTGACCGATTCAGCTATTCTGAGGCTGAAAGAATTTCTCAAAGAACAGAATCTATTAGACTGTGGTGTAAGGATATTTGCATCTGCTGGTGGCTGAGGACCATCATTGGCTATGGACATAGCCAATGTCGCCTATGAAGAGGATACAACGTTTGAGAAGGATGGACTGAAGCTTTTCTTGGAGAAAAGGGCAACTAATATACTTTCAGAGGCAACCATAGATTATTCAGATGAACAGGGATTTTCAATAACTGGGACTTCACAAGATTCATGTCAAAGTTCATGTTGTAGCTAAAATTAGAGCCTTTTTAAAAAAAAAAATTATATATTTAAACCAATTTCTTCTTGACAAGTCCCTATCTCCTTAATATAATTATAAAAATTAAGATAGGCTATTATGACGAAGGCTGATTTAGTAGATGCGATATTTGAGAAAGTAGGTCTCTCTAAAAAAGAGGCACAGGAAATCATAGAAATCCTCTTTGATACGATAAAACAGACCTTTATAGAAGGTGAATCTGTAAAGATATCCGGGTTCGGTACATTCAATGTGAGGAAAAAGATGTCGAGGAGGGGCCGAAATCCAAGGACAGGAGAGGACATCGAGATAACTCCTCGAAAAGTCATAACATTCAGGGTCAGTAATCAATTAAAATCAGGGGTAGAAAAAGGTCATGCATAAATCTGCAAGTCTGAAACCGTATAATCCTCTTCCAGATAAACTCTTTTATAAGATAGGGGAGGTAAGCAGGATTGTAGAGGTCGAACCTTATGTGCTCAGGTATTGGGAGACTGAGTTTCCATTCCTCAAACCAAGAAAAAATAAGTCGGGGCAGAGGGTTTATATAAAGAGGGATGTTGAACTTTTGCTGCAGATTAAGAGGCTTTTATACCATGAAAGATTTACGATAGAGGGAGTCAGGAAACGGCTTGGGGTGAGCTCTTTGAATACTGCTGAAACCAAAGCCGAGTCTGAGGTTCAGAAAGCAGAAATTCATCACTCTTCTCGGGTAACAGAGCACGTCAAAAAAAGACTTAGAGAAATCCTCGGTCAGCTTCAGTAAAAAATCGGGGCGTAGCGCAGCCTGGTAGCGCACTCGCTTGGGGTGTGAGTGGTCGGCAGTTCAAATCTGCTCGCCCCGACCAGAGATCCCTGGAGGGAAACAGTGCATACCTTTTTAAACTGGCTTGTAGAAACGATTGGTACCATGGGCTATCCTGGCATCATGTTTTTAATGTTTATCGAGAGTACTTTTATCCCCCTCCCCTCCGAACTTGTAATCCCTCCTGCAGGCTATCTGATCTCGCAGAACCAGATGAGCTGGATAGGCGTAATAGTATCAGGCACAATTGGGAGTGTCCTGGGGGCATTACTAAATTATGCTATTGCCACATATCTTGGAAGGCCATTCATACTCAAATATGGAAGATATTTTGGTGTTTCTCAAAGACATTTCACAAAAGGAGAGCAATTCTTCCTTAAACACGGAACTATAAGCACATTTATCGGGAGACTCATTTTAGGTGTGAGGCATTACATCTCATTTCCAGCAGGTCTTGCCAGAATGAATCTGACAAAATTCTGTGTTTATACTGCCCTTGGAGCAGGCATCTGGATATGGGTGTTGGCATATATCGGCTATTTTGTAGGAAACAACAGGGAAAGGATTGCTGAGGTAAGCAAACAATGGAGTATATACGTTCTTCTTGGTTGTTTATTCCTCATTGTTCTTTATATTGTATGGCATAAAAGAAAAGAACAAAAACCCAAATGAAGCCTTTGATATAATCACACATGCGTTTTATTGCAGACCTGCATATCCACTCACAATACTCGCGTGCCACAAGCCGTGACATGTCACTGGAGAATATCTGGAAATGGGCCCAGCTCAAAGGGATAACTATTGTTGGGACAGGTGATTTCACACATCCGAAATGGTTCCAGGAACTTAAAGTAAAACTTGATATTAATGATAATAAGTTACTGCAATTAAAAAATGAATTCCATCAAAAAGACATTCCCGTATCATGTAAAACAGGTGTCTATTTTATGCTCACTGCTGAAATAAGTTGCATTTACAGCAAGAGAGGAAGGATACGAAAAATCCATAGTCTCATTTTTGTTCCAGACTTTGCTACTGCTGCAAAACTCAATAGCATATTATCGAGGATTGGTAATCTTTCAGCAGATGGGAGACCAATCCTTGGACTCGATGCAAAGGAATTGTTAAAAATTATTCTCGATATTTCTGATAAGGCGATGCTCGTGCCTGCCCATGCGTGGACACCACATTTTTCTGTTTTTGGCGCAGGCTCAGGGTTTGATTCACTCTCTGAATGTTTCGAGGAATTAAGTCCTCATATCTATTCTATAGAAACAGGTCTTTCATCAGACCCTTTAATGAACTGGAGGCTTTCAAGCCTTGACCGTATTACCCTCATATCAAATTCTGATGCACATTCACCGGCAAAACTCGGACGTGAGGCAAATATGTTTGATTTTGGTAATCCCCCCTCACCCCCCTTTACTAAAGGGGGGCAAGGGTGGATTAATACAGAAATTTCTTATGAAACCATTATAAATGCCATAAAGACAAAAAAGGGGTTTATCGGAACAATTGAATTTTTCCCTGAGGAGGGTAAATACCATTACGATGGGCACAGAATGTGTGGTATAAGCCTTTCTCCGAGAGAAACGATAAAATATAATTATCTCTGCCCTGTTTGTGGAAAAAAGGTGACTATTGGTGTCATGCACCGCGTTGAAAAACTTGCTGACAGGGAAAATGGTTTCAGGATAGAAGGTGCACCACAATATTTTTCTATCATTCCATTGGTTGAAATTATTGCTGAGACTCTGAAGGTTGGCGTAACCAGTAAAGCAGTCGCTTCAGAATATTTTAAACTCCTCAGAAACCTTGGCAATGAATTCACTATACTGATGGATTCTCCCATTTCTGACATTGCATCAGCAGGTTCAACCATTCTATCAGAAGCCATTTCAAGAATGCGTGCAGGGAAAGTCCATATTGCTCCTGGTTTCGATGGAGAATATGGAAAGATAAAGATATTCGAGGAAGTAGAAAGAAAAGAGATTAAGGGACAGGAGATGCTGTTTTGAAGGATAACAAATTCTCTAAAAACATGATACAATAAACCAAAAACTGAGGGACAAGGGAGAAGTCGATTTTTATTGATATAGAGGATACGATCTCTGGAAAAAATTTCCCTTTGTGGTAATTTTAAAAGTAATAAATTTTCAGGAGGTGCTTGATGTTTACACTTTCTTGCCCAAGGTGTCGAAAAAATTCATATAGTTCTGATGAAGAATTTTTCCACGCCTGTCCTTACTGTGGATTTAAATTCAGCGGAAGATATGGATCCGATAGAAGACTCAAAGAGCGTATTAAACAGGAGATTCCTTTTGGATTTTACTGTAAGGAACAGCTTTTTGAAGCAAGTACAATAGACTCCTCTGAAAAGGGGTTAGCCATAAGGATATTTGGTGATCCATCAGTTGCAGTAGGTGACACTATAGACCTTCCCATCGGAGATATCCAGATCAGAGCAAAGATTATGTGGGTAAATAAAGTGTCTGATAAATCTATGATTGGCTTACAAAGATTAAATTAAGGGTTCAAAGACTTCTGAACTCTACCACCACTCCATTCCCAAAAACACCTCTACCACTTTTGGATCAAAGTGCTTGCCAGTTTGTTCATGTAAATATTCTATCACCTTATCTTCTGGCCAAGCTGGTCGGTATAGAATGTTATTGGGGTCTGCCCTTGATAATTGACAATTACATTTATACTGTAATTAATTTTGGTTCTTTCGTAAAAAAGTTGAAAAGCGTTTTAATAACCACAGAGACACAGAGGCACGGAGATTGACATATAAAAAAAGAAGCCATAAAAAAAGAAAAAATATTAATATATTCAAGCTTTTTTATGTTTGTAATAAATAAAAGAGATATTTGTTCTTATTCTCAGTGTCTCTGTGCCTCAGTGGTTAAAGTTCTCTTTCAATATAAATACGAAAGAGGGTTAATTTTTGCTTCTACTGTAGTGTTTCTAACACTTCTTTACACCTTTTACTTTTGTCATTCCCGCTTACACGGGAATGACAAAAGGGGCAGGAATGACAGTTTGACTAAAGTTATTTATAAGACACTACACTACATTTGAAGCTCTTTTAAAACTTTTTCAAGTACTCAATATATAACTCGTAATTGCGTTTTGTTTCGGCTATACTGTCTCCACCAAATTTCTCAAGGAATGCATCTGCAATAGTCAGGGCAACCATTGCCTCTCCTATGACTCCTGCTGCAGGGACTGCACAGATATCAGAGCGTTCATATGTTGCTTCCAAAGGTTCTTTTGTAACGATATCAACTGATTGAAGCGGTTTCCTTAAAGTCGGGATGGGTTTCATTGCCGCTCTCATGGTTATGGGCATGCCATTTGTCATCCCACCTTCGATTCCACCAGCATTATTGGTTTTTCTATAGAAGCCGTAAGGAGTGAGGGGTAAGGCGTAAGAGGATTTTTTTATCTTTTCACGCCCACGCCTCACGCCTGACGCCTCACGATCATAGAAGATTTCGTCCATTACCTCTGATCCGAATTTTCTGCTCATCTCAAAACCTAAGCCAACTTCAACTCCCTTTATTGCCTGAATACTCATTAATGCATACGCAAGCCTTCCATCAAGCCTTTTGTCCCACTGAATATGGCTTCCAAGACCAACAGGGACACCGGTTACAAAGACTTCGAAAATACCACCGAGCGAATTGCCTTCTTTAATTGCCTTGTCTATAAGTTTGACCATCTTTTTTGATACTGCCTCATCTGGACACCGGACAGGGGATTTTTCAGCTTTTTTGAACAATTTTTCCGGGGACAACCCTGATTCTAATCCCCCCTCACCCCCCTTTACTAAAGGGGGGATGGGGGGATTATTGGCGTCCGTAAATCTGGGATAGTCCCCTTTTGCAGTAATTTTGAATTCTGAATTTTGAATTTTGAATTTAATGTTGCCGATCTGGATAACATAGCTTCCTATTTTGATATCAAATTCTGAAAGGAATCTCTTTGCTATTCCACCCAGAGCAACCCGCATAGCAGTCTCTCGCGCACTTGAACGTTCGAGTATATTTCTTATATCATGGGTATCATATTTAATTGCACCAGATAAATCTGCATGGCCTGGACGCGGGCGTGTAACAAATCCCCCATACCCCCCTTTACTAAAGGGGGGTATGGGGGGATTATCCGAACTCATTACATCCTGCCAGTTCGGCCAATCCTTGTTTTCTACCAAGATACATATCGGTGAGCCAATGGTCTTTCCCCATCTTACTCCTGATATGATCTCGGCATGGTCAGACTCAATCTTCATCCGACCTCCACGTCCATATCCTTTCTGTCTCCTCTGGAGGTCTCTGTCAATATCCTCTGAAGAAATGGTAAGCCCTGATGGAATTCCTTCAAGAACCCCGATCAGTGCCTTGCCATGTGATTCTCCAGCAGTCAGAAATCGAAGCATGTTCATCGTCTATACCTCGACTATGGAATCATCTCCAACCATTAATCGCAATGCCTTATGCCTCTTGTTACGGAAGAGTTTTACCCTCCGACCAATAAGGCTGCCTTCCATCCTCTCTACATCATTTAATTCACTTCCATCCATGATCACTGAATGCTCGACAGCAGAATGTCTTATCTTTACATTGTTACCGATACTCGAATACGGCCCTACAAAAGAATTCTCTATAACGGTATTTTCACCTATAATTGCAGGCCCCCTTATATTGCTTCCTTTAATAACTGAGCCCTTTCCAATAGCTACACGCCCGAGTATTCTGCTTTCATTATCAACGGTACCCTGTATATCCGATTTTAACCATTCATCAAGTACAATCACATTTGCCGTAAGGAGGTCGTCTTTCTTACCTGTATCAAGCCACCAACCATCAAGGATAAAACTCTCCACACTCAGCCCCATATCAATAAGTTTCTGTATGGCATCCGTAATCTCGAGTTCTCCCCTTTTGGAAGGTTGAATCAAATCAATAGCTTTGTGGATATTGTGTGAGAATATGTAGATACCAATGAGTGCAAGATTCGATGGGGGTTCATCAGGTTTCTCGATAAGCCTGATTATTTCCCCGGTCTGCGAAACTTCTGCAACACCAAAATTTTTTGGTTCTTCTACCTCTTTCAAGAGAATTAGAGCATCGGGAGAATTCTTTTCAAACTCTTGCAGGAATCTGTCAATACCACCTCCGATAAGATTGTCGCCAAGGTACATAACAAAAGGTGAATCTTTCAAAAAATCCCTTGCAATCTTCACAGCATGTGCAAGTCCACCGGCGGTATCCTGCAAGATATAGTGTATCTTCACATTCCAGAGACTGCCATCACCTACTGTCTCTTTTATTTCCTGTCCTGTCTCTGGAGATATGATAATGCCAATCTCTTTGATACCCACCTGAGCGATATTGTCTATGCAGTAGAAGAGGATAGGTCTGTTTGCAACAGGCACAAGTTGTTTTGCACCAGAATATGTCAGCGGCCTGAGCCTTGTCCCTTTACCTCCACTTAATATGAGGGCTTTCATGCGTTCTATGATAGACAAAAACCAATGTTATTTCAAATGATATTGCTTTCAGTCTTTAACTTGTTACTTGAGACTCGTCACTTTTCACTTTTTGCGGGTTTATCACCCATATATTCCCGAATTCCCTCTCCTGGTATGCCCTGATGAGGCCAAGCCTGATTAACTCGAGGAGTGCAATAAATGTAACGATAAGCTGTAACTTATTGATACCTTCTTTAAAGATCTCCTCAAATCGAACAGCCTCCTGCCCTTCCATCATCTCCATAATAAAAGACATCCTATCCTTTACAGTCAAAGTCTCTTTTGTTATAGACGCAACCTCTGCTGAAGCAGTATCAAGGATCTTCTTGAATACGCTCACCAGGTCAAACAGATTTACATCAAACAGATAAAGCTCTGTATCGCCGCCATCATCTGATATCGGTTCTCGATGAAATACCTTCAACCACTCCGCTTCCCGCTCCTTCAAATTCAGCGCTGCATCTTTAAATGCCTGATATTCAAGTAATCTGTGGACAAGTTCAAGCCTGGGGTCTTCTTGTTCTTCTGAGGATGCCTCTTCGTCTGGCGGCAAAAGCATCTTCGATTTTATATGAATAAGGGTTGCAGCCATCACAAGGAAGTCGCCGGCTATCTCGAGGTTAAGTTCTTTCATAAGTTCGATATATTCGAGATACTGGTGGGTAATGAGGGCAATAGGGATATCATATATCTCTATTTTGTTCTCCCGTATGAGGTGGAAAAGGAGGTCAAATGGTCCTTCAAATATAGGTAATTTTATGTTGTATATGTCTGCCATTCAGGATTTACAATATGATAATATTTTGAGTATTTTACCAGATTAATCTGATTTCAGTGAAAATTTGATTTGTTGGTAAAATATGCTTTACTATGAAAAAAGAGGTTGCTCATCCATGAAGCGTTATACGGGTTTCTATTATAACATTATCTTTTTTCTCTTGCCATGAGAACAAATCCATTTGATCCAAATGCCTCCCCAGAAGTCAGATGAAAAGGGTTGTTGTAACAGGTATTGGTGCTGTTAGCCCTCTCGGAAATTCATTTTACACATCATGGGAAGCATCTAAATCAGGTGTATCAGGCATAGGGCCTATAACAAAATTTGACACCTCTGAGATACGATGGAAGGTTGCAGGTGAATTAAAAGGATTTGATGCAACGAAATATCTTTCTCAGAAAGAGATACATCGTCTCGACCCATTCGTACATTATGCTGTTGCAGCAGCAATCATGGCAGCTGAAGATGCAGGACTGATAGAACAGAAGTCAGAAGTCAGAAGTCAGAAGTCAAATCCCCCCTTACCCCCCTTTGCTAAAGGGGGGTGTGGGGGGATTACTAACCCTGAACTCCGAACTCCGATCCCCAATCTCTTAACTCATGCCGGGATCATCATTGGTTCAAGCCGTGGCGGAATCAGTACGATAGAAAAAGAATTACAGAAAATATGCTTACCACGCTTCACGCCTAACGCCTCACGGTTATCAGCTTATCTCATGCCAGCAACCACAACAAGCATGGCATCATCCTATGTTGCTCAGAAATTAGGCATAAATGGTTACTGTCTTGGTATATCGAATGCCTGTGCATCAGGAACAAATGCAATAGGTGAGGCATTTCGCCTAATCAAATCAGGCTATCAGGGTCCTGTATTCTGTGGAGGTACTGAAGCCCCTCTTTGCAGGATATGTGCTGAAGGATATGGTGTGACAGGTGTCTTATCCAAAGTCAATGATTCCTCTGCAAGCAAGCCCTTTGACAGAATGAGGGATGGGTTTGTACTGTCAGAGGGAGCATGTATTCTCATTCTGGAAGAATACAAATATGCTTTGGAAAGAGGGGCAAAGATGTACGGAGAAATCGTCGGATACGGAAATACAACAGATGCTTTCCATCAAACAATACCAGATCCGAATGGTGAAGCACATGCAATAAAAATGGCTTTAAAAGATGCCTCGTTAAAACCTGATGATATTGATTATATCAATGCCCACGGCACATCGACACCCCGCGGTGACAAAGCAGAAACTAAGGCAATCAAGCTATCTTTTGGTAAGATGGCTTATCAGATACCTGTAAGTTCTGTGAAATCCATGACAGGCCATATGCTTGCTGCATCAGGAGCACTTGAGGCAGCCTTTACACTGATGAGCATGAATGAAGGGATTATACCTCCAACAATCAATCTGAAGGAGTTCGATCCTGAATGTGATCTCGATTTTGTAACCCGGACAAGAAAAGCTGAGATTGAAGTTGCTATTT
>VGWY01000017.1 GCA_016873575.1 Nitrospira sp.
TCTGCCCCTGCCTTTCCCCTTTAGATAATCTCCGAGAAGCTCCCTGCTGTGCTCGTCGTCATGACAATAAATACAGAGATTCTCCCAGTTAGAGCCATCAGAGGGGTTGTTCCTGTGATTCCCGTCTTTATGGTGTACCGTAAGAAGATTCCGGTTTTTGAAATCAAACTCTCTCCCGCATTTGGCGCAGATCAGGCCGTGGATTTTCAGGGATTGTTCCCTGTAATTGGAGGGAGCAGCGTTGACCTCTTTTAATTCTCTGACGATTTCAGCAACGGTTTTGCCTCCTGCGGGCTTTTTCGGCTGAGGTTTCCTGAATTTTATTCGTTGTCTGCTTCCCAAAAAACTCACCTCCTGTTATCGCAATCTGGTTCCGCACTTTTTGCATATACGTTTGTTGATATTCGTGCCCAGATATTTTTTACATGAGGGGCATCTCCAGTTATAGGCGCTAAAACCGATAAACGCAGCGATGAGCACAATCTGCGCTGCAAAGATAGTATTCTTTGAAAATTCTCCGAAGAGATCAGGGCGTTTATAGAGCAAAGCAAGAAATAAAAGGAGAAACATCGTTGCCGCTATAGCGAGGAACTGGCGGCTCTGGCGTAATCCGAAATCCCGCATGATCTGCTTATTGTCTCTTTTTTGCATCATCGCAATTTTCTTTTTGGCTGAAAATAACAAAATCCACCATTGTTCCAATATTATATTTTATATTATACCGTCACGGTTGCAGCTTTTCAAAATCGAACGTGAAAAATAACTATAAGACAGGTAAGCCAATGGTTTGACCAGTGAGACTTGAAAAGGTTTGACCTTGCAGGATTAAGTAGGCATTCATAAGGAGTTTAAGATTAACCAGGAAAAGACTGATAGAATCCGTAGTCTATACCCCCCTTTGGCAAAGGGGGGTGAGGGGGGATTTTTCGGAAAGGAAATCATCCATAAAATCTCCCCAACCCCTCTTTTCCAAAGAGGGGATTTAGTAAAAGCTTCAAGATATCAGAAGTTAATGTGTAAAGAGTGTCGGTTCTCATCGGCTGTCTTTGAGACGGCTCACAACCGTCAATCCTCCCTCTTTGAATGTTGTCATTATCCGGCTTGCCCCCCGCATCTCGAAGCGAGTCTACGCTGAGAGTCGCTCCGACAAGTACGGGGCAGGCTCCTAATCCAGTCTTCTTCTGGATTCCCCGATCGAGTCGGGGAATGACGGTTATGTGGCCTTACTTATGAACTTATTAGTAACGTAAAACCAATCTGTGTTCTCCAATGATAAGTAATCTTCGACTATTTTACGATCTTTCATACTGATACATCTTTTCGGGATGTGCGAGTGATGATGAAATTCTCGGGCAGCAAATCAGGGTCTTTCTCAAGCTCTTCAACAAAGGCATTGATCGCCTTTCGCATGAAGGCTGAGAAGTTTACGCCCCTCGGTAATGCAAGGATCCTCTGGCGTGTATCTTCGTCTATCGTCGCTGTGTACTTTGCCATAACTACTCCTTTTTTGATGAATGATGAGACTCCTGATGTCCGGCAATCGTATGAATCGTTCAAACTGATACCACATAAACTGTACCACAAAAGGTGGCTTCAAGGGGATTAGTAGGGAAAACGCCTCTCTCTTTCGGTGTATTTACCCTCTGGACAGATGTCTGTACTTGATGCGGTGTGGCTGGTCTGCGGCAGGGCCGAGACGGGCTTTTCTCTCTGCTTCATATTCGGAGTAGTTCCCGTCGAACCAGACCACTTTACTGTCACCCTCAAAAGCGAGTATATGGGTAGCGATACGATCGAGGAACCATCGGTCGTGGCTGATGACCACGGCGCAGCCTGCAAAATTCTCCAGTGCCTCTTCCAAAGCACGCATGGTGTTTACGTCCAGATCATTGGTAGGTTCGTCAAGCAGAAGGACATTGGCCTCTTCCTTTAGCATACGGGCCAGATGGACACGGTTTCTTTCTCCTCCGGAGAGCATAGAAACCTTTTTCTGCTGATCGTTCCCGGAGAAATTGAAGCGCGCCACATAGGCACGTGAGTTGACCTGCCTCTTGCCGAGCTGAATGACATCCTCTCCGCCGGAGATGATCTCATAGATGGTTTTGTTTGGATCGAGGTCATCGCGGCTCTGGTCGACGTATGCCAGCCTTACGGTTTCTCCTATCCTGAAGGTGCCTGAATCAGGCTTTTCCTGACCGGTAATCATCCGGAAAAGGGTGGTCTTTCCTGCTCCGTTCGGTCCGATAATCCCAACAATTCCTCCCGGAGGAAGGGAGAAGGTCATCCCCTCCACAAGGATATTATCGCTGTATGCCTTGCTCACGTTATCGGCATCAATGACGATATTACCCAGACGAGGTCCGGGGGGAATATAGATTTCGAGCTCTTTTGACCTTTTTTCGATATCCTGACCGAGGAGTGCCTCATAAGAATTGATACGCGCTTTCGCTTTTGCATGGCGTCCTTTTGGAGACATCTGTATCCACTCAAGCTCACGCTGCAGGGTCTTCTGCCTTTCGCTCTCTGACTTCTCCTCTTGTTGCAGACGGTTTTTCTTCTGCTGCAGCCAGGAGGAGTAATTCCCTTTCCATGGAATTCCCTGTCCCCTGTCAAGTTCCAGAATCCACCCGGCGACATTATCAAGGAAATAGCGGTCATGAGTCACTGCGATGACGGTGCCGGGATAGCTTTGCAGATGGTGTTCCAGCCAGGCCACTGTCTCGGCATCAAGGTGGTTGGTAGGCTCGTCCAGGAGCAGGATGTCCGGTTTCTGCAGAAGGAGTCTGCAAAGGGCCACGCGGCATCTTTCGCCTCCGGAGAGGATTTTAACCGGTGCATCTCCCGGCGGACAGCGCAGGGCATCCATGGCCATCTCCAGACGTGAATCCAGGTCCCATGCATCCAGCGCATCCAGCCTCTCCTGTACCTTTCCCTGAAGCTCGATAAGCTTGCTCATCTCGTCATCCGACATCGGCTCAGCGAATTTTTCATTGATACGGTTATATTCATTTAGGGTATCTACTATCTCCTGAACCCCTTCTTCCACAATCTCCCGCACGGTCTTGGTGTCATCCAGTTCCGGCTCCTGCTCAAGGAACCCTACGGTGTGACCGGGAGAGAGGACCGTCTCGCCATTGAACTCTTTATCCTTTCCGGCAAGGATACGGAGAAGGGAGCTTTTCCCTGACCCGTTGAGACCGAGGACACCAATTTTCGCTCCATAGAAATAGGAGAGATAGATATCCTTCAAAACCGGCTTCTTATCATAATACTTACTTACCCCGACCATGGAGTAAATAACCTTATTCGGTTCATTGCTCATCTTGTTTCAAATCCTTTCTTTGAAGACTGGTAAAAAAGTCATTTCTCAGCCACAGAGTTTGTGGATCTTGCTCGCAAATCGTCGAATATCTTGAGCACGCCTGTAGGGTCAAAATACAACCTCTTTAATCATGCCCTGGAAGGATTCATTGAAAAAAGAACTGCGAGATAATGTAAGACGCTACCGGACAGCACGAAAATATGCCAAATGGCATGGTGATAGGGTAATCGGCGCCACAGAAAGAAAATTACTCCGACAGTATAGGTCACTCCTCCCGCTACTATCAGTATGAGTGCACTCACTGGGACAGAAGCAGATAGAGGTTTGATAGCCACTAATACTGCCCACCCCATTATGATATAGAGGATGAGCCTTATGGAGGAAAATTGTCGCAGAGGGGAAAACTGAAGGACGATACCCAATATAGCGAGTCCCCAGATGACCCCGAAAAGGGACCATCCCCAGGCCCCTCGCAGGTTCACCAGTGTAAAAGGTGTATAAGTACCTGCAATGAGAAGATAGATCGATGAATGATCTATTATCCTCAAAACCTTCTTCGCCTTCGGGTGCTGTATGCCGTGATACAGGGTGGATGCAGAATAGAGAACTATAAGCGCAGTGCCAAAAATGCTGCAACTAACGATATGACGGGCACTCCCGAAGGTGGTTGTATGAGCTATCAGTATTCCCAGGCCGGCGATAGCCAGGACTATCCCTATGCCGTGAGTGACGCTATGGGCTATTTCTTCCTTCAGTTTGAATAGTTTAGGGTATGAGCTTTCTCTCATCTTGTCCAACATAGAGTATCCAGAACCACTTTTCCCCGATATTGGTTACTTCGCTTATTTTAGCCAACATTCATAACATTCCCATGAATGAGTTTGTTTGTTAAACCATATGGCATCGGCAAATTCGGCTCTATTTCCATTACTTTTCATTTCATCGTATCTTCCTTTAGCTCCGCATTTAGGGCAGTTCATTTCTTTCCCATGCAGATACTGACTTTTTATCCATTCTCCTTTTAATGCCCTTTGTACCGCAATGTAAAGATCGTATCCATTACATGAACCACAAAGGATTCCTTCCTCTTCTATCCACTGTACAATTTTACTTTGAAATCGATTTACCGCTTCTCTCATTTCCGTCTCTGAGAACTCGTTAAAGCCTCTTTTATTTCCTTTCATTTTGTCTCCTTGTTTATATTATAAAGAAATCAAAATGGGGACAGGTGAGCCATCTTTAACTAAGAAGTGAACATGAACAAGATTTAAAACCTCCCAGTAACCTCATTATATTAGCTATTTCTTCATATATATTTTTCCATGGCAGTCCCCTGAGGTCAAGCTCAAAGCCGTCCGGCAAGAATTTAATTTTCCCCCCTCTTTTTTTATGGAGTTCAAAGATATCTCCGGGTTCTACCTTTGTATCAGGAGAAAATATGATTCGAACAGCCCCGTGAATATCTTCTATCTTTGCAATGCGGAGCTCCCTTGCCATTATTTTCAGTTTCATTACATCCACGAGGTTTATCACTTCAACTGGTAGCCTTCCGAATCTGTCCTCAATCTCTGATTCAAGTGTCTCTAATCCCTCATCTGTTCCCGATGCTGCAATCCTTCTGTAGAGGCTCAGTCTGAGCGTCATGTCGTCTATATATTCTTCTGGAATAAATGCATTTACCCGTAAATGTATCGAGGGTTCAAACTCCTCTTCTATCTTCTGTCCCTTTAATTCTGCGACTGCCTTTTCTAACATTTCTACATACAGGTCAAAACCAATTGCATGGATATGCCCTGATTGTTCTGCTCCAAGGAGGTTTCCTGCGCCCCTGATCTCAAGATCTTTCAGGGCAAGCCTGAAACCTGCTCCAAGATAACCCATCTCCTGTATTGCCTGGAGCCTCTTTCTTGCCTCTTCAGTGATAATATCCTCATTAGGGATGAGAAAATAGGAATATGCCCTTACATTGCTCCTTCCTACCCGTCCTCTGAGCTGATATAAGTCAGCAAGTCCCATCTTATCTGCCCTGTTGATGATGATCGTGTTCGCTGTCGGTATATCAAGCCCTGAACCAATGATAGCTGTGGATACAAGGACATCTATCTTTCCATCATAAAATGCAAGCATGATCTTTTCGAGTTCTCTTTCAGGCATCTGACCATGTGCAACTGCTATCCTTACTGAAGGTAAAAGCCTCGATATATAGTCAGCAATCTTATGGATATCTTTGATACTGTTGTGAACAAAGAAGATCTGACCTTTCCTTTCAATCTCTCTTTGTATAGATTCAGTGACCAATGCTTCATGAAATACAGAGACGATACTTCTGACAGCGAGCCTTTCCTCAGGGGGTGTTTCGATCAAGCTCATCTCTCTGATATCTGAGAGCGCCATATAAAGCGTTCTCGGTATAGGCGTTGCAGTGAGTGTGAGAATATCAATACCCCGTTTCAGTTCCTTTATTCTTTCCTTTTGTCCGACTCCAAAACGGTGTTCCTCATCAATGACCAGAAGGCCGAGTTTATAAAAAGATATGTCTTTCCTGAGAATGCTGTGCGTCCCTATGATTATGTCTATATCGCCATGTGATAGTGCCCTGATTGTCTCTTTCTGCTCCTTACTTGATTTAAATCTGCTCAGAAAATCAATCTTAACAGGAAATGCAGAAAACCTCATCTTAAAGGTTCTGTGATGTTGTTCACAGAGTATCGTGGTAGGCACAAGCACAGCCACCTGCATCCCATCGTATACTGCCTTGAAGGCTGCCCTCATTGCGACCTCTGTCTTTCCATATCCGACATCGCCGCAGATGAGCCTGTCCATTGGTCTTTCTGATTCCATATCTCTTTTGATATCTTCAATTGCCTTGATCTGATCAGGTGTCTCTTCGTAAGGGAAGAAGCTGTCAAATTCCCTGTGTAGTTCGGTATCAGGGCTGAATGAGAACCCCTTATAAATCTCTCTTTCTGCATACAGGGCAACGAGTTTCTCTGCCATATCATGTATCTTATTCCTGATCCGCTCCTTTGTCCTCTGCCAGGTTTTCCCTCCAAGCCTGTCAATCTTTGGGGTAACCCCTTCTTCTGAATGATATTTATGGATAATGTTTATATTTTGAAGAGGTATATAGAGCTTTGAACCTTCATACTCAATCAATAAGAGGTCTTCGTTTATACCTTCGATGCTCTGTCGAACAAGTCCGAGAAATCTTCCGATGCCGTGGTCTCTATGAACAACAAAGTCACTTGGCCTCAGGTCATCGAGGGATGTAAGGAGTTTTGATACCTTTGACTTTCTGATTGGCCTGTAGCCCGGCCTCCCACCGAATATTTCTTTCTCAGTCAGGATTAAAATACCTGGTAAAAAGAGACCTGATGAAAGCGCCCCGATCGTTATTGAAATACTGCCTTCGTACTCTAAAAGGTTAGCTGTATCTATTATGGGTGTAACAATACCTCCGTCTCTCAATATATCTTTGAGTCTTTCTGCCTGACCCCTCGATGAGGAAATAATCCGTATCTTATTATTCAGACGAAGGTGTTCGATCTTATCGGGGAGTTCTTTTATCTCCTTCCTCTCTTCAGGTACAATGCCAAGTCCTTTGATGGGAAGTAATCCAGCATCATGCCCCGGGCCTTCAATCGAATATCTTGAAAGAAAAACTGTGTTTGCAGGCATCTCATCTTTCTCATATAGTGAATCCGAGCAGAAGAACATTTTATCTGTGATTGTTTCAAGCATTGACTGACTGAAAGAAGATTCTTTTGCAGGGAGTATCGAAACCTGGTCGATATCCCCAGCGGATTTCTGCGTTTCAATGTCAAAGGTTTTTATGTCTTCTATCACATCACCAAAGAATTCAAGCCTGATAGGTGTTTCTGCTGTTGAAGGGAAGATGTCAAAAAGCCATCCGCGCTTGCTGTATTCTCCTTTTTCTACAACGAGCGAGACCATTGTGTAGCCCATGTCATGAAGCCTTTTTTCTATTTCAGTCCTCTGCATCTCGATACCTTTTTTGAGATTGAGAACGATTTCCACCAATTCTTTTTGAGGCCATATTGGTAATTTCAGGTTTTTGAAGGAACTGACGAATGAATCGTCTTTTTTAATCTGGTAGATTATTCTTGCCCTCTCACCTGAAAGAGAAGGGCCATCAGGTTCTGGCAGGAAAGAAACACAGTCTTTTCTTAAGACCCCTCTGAAGAAATTAATATCTTTCGAGAGTTCCTCTGCACGTTCTTCGGTAGATTCAAGAGCGATAAACGGTTTATCATGCAACGCAAGCAAGAGAGCTGCAGATGAGCCTGTGAGGTTATAGATGCGAGCGGATTTTAAGTCTTGCTTAATGATGTTTAATAAAGGTGTAAAATACATAAAGGTTTTCATGAGCAGGGCTGGCTCAAGCCAGCCCTGCTTATACAGGTTGTGGTTAATGAGATTGTAACAACAACAACAATATGATAAATTATATCACACAGGTTGTGAACAAATGAGAAGTAAGAAGTAAGAAAGGTGAGGTTATGAAGGAGAAATTATTAAGACTCGGACTTCCAAAGGGAAGTCTTCAGGAATCAACATTAAAACTCTTTCGAAAGGCAGGATACCACATTATGGTATCAAGCCGTTCCTACTATCCATCTTTTGATGATCCTGAGATTGAAGCAATGTTAATCAGGGCGCAGGAGATGGCAAAATATGTTGAAGACGGCGTACTGGATTGTGGGCTTACAGGCAAGGACTGGATTATGGAACAAAATGCTGTGGTACATGAGGTTGCCGAGCTTATTTATGCAAAAGAAGGTCTCCGGCCAGTAAGGTGGGTGATTGCAGTTCCCAATGATTCTGCTATAAAAACCTTAAAAGACCTCAACGGGAAGCGGATCGCAACAGAACTTGTTGGATTTACAAAAAGATATCTTAAATCTAAGGATATAAAGGCTGAGGTTGATTTTTCATGGGGTGCAACAGAGGTAAAGCCTCCACGCCTCGCTGATGCAATTGTTGAGCTTACAGAAACAGGCTCATCGTTAAGGGCAAATAATCTGAGGATTGTTGAGACTATCCTTGAGTCAAGTACACGGTTTATTGCAAACAAGAAAGCATGGCAGGATAAATGGAAGAGACAGAAAATGGAGGATATCGTTATGCTTTTGAGAGGTGCTCTCGCTGCGGAAGAGAAGGTCGGACTCAAGATGAATGTCCCTGAGAGATCTTATAAGCGCGTTATGAGCCTTCTTTCAGCCATGCATTCACCTACTATATCACCACTTTCTGACAAGGGATGGTATGCCCTTGAGGTGGTGATTGATGAGAAGACTGTACGCGATATTATTCCTAAACTAAAAATGGCAGGTGCAACCGGGATAGTTGAGTACCAGCTTAATAAGGTTATACCGTAGTCTTGTTAGTTAGATAAGTATTTAATTATTGCCCTTTTGTATTTTTCAAAATCATCCAGATTTTTGTGAAGTATTGAGACAACTATTGAGGGTTCTATTTTTTCATACTGGTGCACAACTATATTCCTGAATTTTGCCATCTTTTCCATTGTTTTAAACAAATTTTTGCTTATGATTCTGTTTTCCGTCAATACCTTGAAGGTATCAGCATAACTTGTTGGTAAACTCATGCCTTTATCAGAAATCAAATGATTGGCGATATCTATACATAATTCAATCAGTATCTGTAAGGTTCTTTCTACGATCCTCTGTATTTTCCAGTCGTTTTTATACGCAGTAACTGAGATTTTAGAATACTCCCTAATCTGATCCAGGTAGGTCTCCATCTGTGTAAGTTTTCTTCCTAACAAAAGTTTATCAACCAATTCCATACCTTCTTTTCAGAATGTCTCTTTCCTTTAATGTGAAGTCAAAAAATTCCCTCAAGATAATGGATTCATATCTATGCCTCAAGAAGGGTTTTTTATCAATAAGGACCTTTCTGTTTTGCAGGATTCTTCCTGCAAAACTGAGTTGAGCGGTGTTTAAAATTACAAGGTCAATCTCATCTGTACCGAGCACATTGGCAATATTACCAAATAACTCAAGATAGTCTAATTTTTTTATATTCTTTACATATACAGCTATATCAACATCACTTAAAGGGCTTGGTTTGTCTTTTAATAGCCCACCAAAATGATATGCAAAAATGATATTGGAGTCATTTATAAAAATGTCCGCAAGAGAGTTGATTTTTTGATAAATATTTTCTGGAATCGGTTTATATCGTATCATACAATAGTTTAACTTAACGGCTTAAAAGAATCTATGAGAAAGAAAGATTTGATAAAGGATGGTATGCACTTCTTAACCCTAAACTCAAGATGGCAGGCGCAACAGAAATTGTAGAGTATCAGATCAATAAGGTTATACCGTAGCTTGCCAGCGGATTTGGGATGACTTTTTCTTGGTGCCTTTATTAGATGAAATTGCTGCCCTTTATTTCAGAATAGTCTGCCGGATATAGGAACAACAGTTCTATTTCTCATGAGAATAACATTTGAAACGGTACTCCCACAGTCAATCTGTGATAAAACTTCTTTCTCCTTTAGTAAAATAGGAAGAAGATTGAAGAACGGGCCTGTACTTACTAAAGGTAAAAAACTCTGCCAGTGATCATGAATTATTTCTTTGATTTGAACTTCATCATTGGGAATTAGGCTAAAGTCGAGAGCTATGTCTGAAAAAATAGCAATGCCCTCGGCGTTCCTCATTAATTGACAAGAATAACCGAATTTTGAAAAGATAAGCTGGAGAATCTTATTTTCTATACCACCAGCAAAAGTATAATAGAAATATTTAGAGACATGTCTCGTTTGAAAAAAACACTCTTCTGCATTTTCCGAAGGTATACTAACCTGAATGTTCCTTAAACGGTTTTCTGTAGTTTTATCGAATCTGAAATCTGATAAATTTGCTATTCCTGTTAGAACCGCTCTAATTTTTTGGGAAACAATCGAACTCATATAGTTGCCGCTACCTTTACCATAAGAAGGACGAATTGGGGAAGAAACGGGGTTAGTTAAGCGAACGGTTATCCGAGCTTCACCAACTGATGTGATTTCCCAGTAACGTCCAGCAAAAAGTATAACTGCTCCTAATCGAAGTTGAGCATTTGGTAATGGTAGCGAAGCTAAACGATGACCTTCATAAAAGACTTGGATACCCGGCTCACCGTTAGATATATTTGAAAAGATTGCCATCTCATTATATAGGGATTCTAACACAGTACCCATTTGATAACTTGACCATCTTGCCTCATGCCGCAGATACCTCTGGCTTGAAAGTCTTTCTGTTATTAAGTTTATTTCTTCAGGTTGAATCCAAGGGAAAGCGTTGCATATTTCTTTAATCTCACTCTCATGCACTCGATGGTGATGTTTGGCTGAAACACTGGAGAAGATTTGCTGAATAAGAACGCTGTATAATTGGCCAGGCGGGGTATTTTCTATTATCCCTTCACGGGCTAAGGACGTTAACGCGCAAAACTGGAGTAACTCTGAATTATTTTTTGGTGTCATAATTACCCATGTTTTCCCAGTTCGCCTACTGCCACGCCCGATTCTTTGAAGAAAACTGGTGACGCTTTGAGGAGGTTCGTATAGGTTTATGACCTCTATGGAACCTATATCTATACCTAGTTCTAATGTTGTTGTAGCGATACAAATGGCAAATTCTGAGGCTTTAAACTGAGATTCTACATATTCTCTCTGTTCCTTTTCTAGGGTCGAATAATGTACAAAGACTCGATAGGGTGAAAAATTACTTAGTTCCAGGAATAAGTCATCGCACATTCGACGTGTGTTTACAAAGATAAGAATTTTTTTTGCATTTGCTTGTCGTATAACATCTCTTAAGGAATTATGTCGATCTATCCAGTGAAACTCTGGATCAAGGGGACGCTGAGTGCCAGTAGTAAAAATTCTGACAGGCCTACCCCCTCCACGAAACCATTCACTAACTACGTTTTGATTTCCTAACGTAGCAGAAAGAGCAACCCGTTGTAATTCTCGACCAGCCTTCTTTTTCAGTCGTTCCAGAAGAAACAACATTTGAAGCCCTCGAGGAGACCAGAATACCTGATGTATCTCATCACAAATGACAAATTTGACTTTTGAAAGAAATGGATAATCCTTACATAAAAGAATGTCCAAGGATTCAGGTGTAGTTAAGAGGAATGACAATTTTTGATCACTTGAGGAAAGTGGCTTATCCCCATGCCGTATCCCTAAATGTATATCAAGACGATGAAGCGGAACACTTAGGCGATTATGTAGATCATTGAGAAGGGCTTTTGTGGGTGCTATGTAAATACAAAGCGAATCCTGCCGGTTTTCAGAAATCTTTGCAGCAATTGGAATAACTGCAGCTTCTGTTTTTCCGCTAGCTGTACTGGAAAACAGCAAGACATTTTCGCCCGAATAAATCGGCTGTATCGCCTGTATTTGGATATCAGTTAATTGTCGTTGATGTCTATGGAGAAATGCAGAAATGGCGTTGTCTAATAGAACGGTCGAGGTTGGTTTTGATGCGAACCCCTCTTCTTTTAAAATTTCTTTCCAGTCCTTAGATTCACTCATTCTACTTCGTCCAAAATAGCAATACACCTTCTCACAAAATTTCCAACAGTATCGCTAAAAGATGGATTTAAGACTAAACTTTTTAGCTTTTGTGTAATATTATTGGGTACTTTAGCCCCCTTATATACCGAGTATATTTTACAGAGGTTTAAGGATAATCTTTGCAATTCGGCAACACTTAATTTTTTCAACTCAAAGATTTCATTGTCTTTTATTTTGTGAGTTGGCCAGTAAGGTGCATAATTATCAAAGAAGCTAGGGGTGGTGGAATAAAGAAAATAGCAATATGGAGTTGTATGACTTTGTTGGATAATTTGGAATAGGTTGCTGTAAGCTTGATCCTGATGCTGAAATCTTGCAAAAGAGTGAATTGGATCTGCCTCATCAAAAAGAACACAGATGCCCTGATAATTTAGATTCCTGTATAATGAAGCCATATATCTAAGCATAATTAAAGCATTAGAGCTATCAATACGGTTATTGATTCCAATGTTATGCAAGTCTCGTAAGTAGATATTTTTCCCAGAAAGATAGTTCAGAACAAGCAGCCTTTTCTCCTCATTAGGTCTAACAGGGCTAACACTCTCGTGATAAGCATGGAGGGCGCTTTTAAAATCATCAGGTAATGCCTTAATGATTTGTCTGGCTCTTTCTTCACCCCTTTCACGAATAACTTGAAGCCATTTATCAAGTACACTTTCTATTGCTGGTTTATTTCTCTCATCTCGTGTTCTGAGGTTCCACATGATACGATCATACACAGTCATAAAATCATGTATCGGACACGAATTTTGGCTGAGCGTTACGATACTTACAACAAATCCTTGTTTAAAACCAATTTCCCTAAGGAGATATAGAGAATGAGTCTTACCATATCCATAATCAGCGTTCATAAAACGAACTTTTGATGAACCTTGCCCAACAGTATTTAGGTCTTTATTAAAGCTATCTATGAGATTCATGCGCCCAACAGAAAAATTAGTAACATCCGCAGGCGGGGGCACACCTCTTCGTAGAGAATTGACTATGGGTAAGGCTTCCTGCTGAGTAAGACGAGTTGTACTCCTGACGGCTCCAAGAGGAATCTTCTTTTTCTCGAGTAAACTTGAAAGTTCTTTGAATTGTTCAAAACTTAGGGTTAGTCCTGGGAAATCAGTAAAATCAAAATATCCTCTTTCCCTAGCTTGCTTGATTATCTCTAACAGATCTATTTTTTGAGCCATGCCGATTTTCCTCTATCTGGCTCTATCCATCGCTTCTTGCTCCATCGCCTTTTCCACAATAAGTTCAAATTTTGCTAAAAACTCAAACCCTGGAGAGGTTGCTTCATCCAAAATCGCAACAGTGCTTCGCACCATAGTGCCTACCCTTTGATCAGTCCGGGTCTGAACATAATGTGCTAAGGACCGAAGATGGCTATCATTTACCATTGTTAAATTTTGCCCCCTTGCAACCCCATAAACTTTTTTGATCTTCTGGGCTA
This sequence comes from Nitrospira sp., assembly GCA_016873575.1. Classification (GTDB taxonomy): domain Bacteria; phylum Nitrospirota; class Thermodesulfovibrionia; order Thermodesulfovibrionales; family SM23-35; genus VGWY01. Next base: position 13,384 of record VGWY01000017.1, read on the forward strand.
ATCGGAAAAATTCTTCTTCTGTCAACTTTGGCAAGTCTACAATAACTTTATGAAGAGAATCTTGTCGTAATTCTTGTAAAGGATCACTAATACGTCTCCAGAGAGCACGGTAACTTTGTGCACCACGCTCATCCTCCCCGCCTAAAAATGTGGGGGTAGACGCAAACACAAAATAAAAGCCTTGTGTATCTTGATCATTATCAATTACTTGGCGAATATTTTCATTGGCCAAGTCACGCCTGCTTATACGGCTGAGTGAAGTAATCGCCTCTGCTTCATCAAGCATCACCACAAAACCACTATATCCTAAAGAACGGATAAAGAGAATAAAGCTATGGAGATATTCTCGAACATCTTTGAAGGTTCTAGATTCAGTCTCTTTCCCTTCAAACCATTTCAGCACTTGAAGGCATTGTTGGTATTCAGGACCTGTTATAGGATTGTAATGTCTTTGATATTCTACCAGTTTCATCCGCATATCGGGATAAATACCTATGTCTTTGAGGACCTCGAATATTTCTTGTTCACTTTTTGACTTATTACGAACTGACCAATCATTTAGCACAGCTTCGAGTCCATTTTTTCGTTCCTTCGGCGTAGCAATATTTGCCATTATCCGTTGAATAACGATGGGCAACTGGTCAAAAGGTACCTCTCGGGAATGAAGCTCCACTTTAGAAACCACGAAATTGTGCTTAAGTGCTAAGTCCCGTAGTAAATCAAGGAAATGACTTTTACCATGCCCAAAATCAGCGCTTACAAGCTTTACATCAGAAACACCATAGTCCTTAATCTCAATCAGCTTGTCATTAAAGTAAAAGAGCAATTCTTCCCGCCCCACAGAATATAGATCGACCCCCTCTTCAGGAGGTGTGCCCTTACGCAGGGCACTAATTATGCGATATGCTTGGTCTTTTTGTAAGGTTGACATATTATCCATCAGGTTTCCTCCTTCTTTGGCCTCATATGCCCATATGACTCAATTTTTCCATCTGGTAACACAATCTTATATGATAATCGTGGATCACGAATTCCACTCAGTTCAATATGAGGAGAGTCAAATTTTCGACTTACTTGGGCTTTCCAAAGTTTTGAAAGGTCCGCACTAAATTCATCTTTATAGTACGCTACAAGTCGGCCCCCCTTTTTCCAATTGGGGTTTTTTTGCTGGATGTTCCTCTTTAGTGATTGATAAACATCTTCTAACCGAACCCATCCCACTGGGTTCGGTTTAATCTTGATTATTTCTAAATGAACATTTAATAGACGATCTCGAAAACTGGTCGGATCAAATTCCCTGTCCCAAATTCGATGCCGTTCCCGGTCTATTGCTCCACGAATCTTTTCCCAATCCAAAGTTTTTAAGAAGATAGTCCCTATTTTAGCTGTCTGTTTGTTTTCATCCATTTCAACTTCAAGAAGGCGGTCAACAAATAACTTTGGCAATTTGCCTCGAAGATGAATTTTATTATTGCCACAATATTCTTGAAAACGGCTAAAGAGAGACGAAAAAACCTGTTCAGAACGCCTTTTAACATCGATTGAAAGTTTTTCCAACATCTCCTTGGCTATAGGATAAGAAGTTAGGAGCTGATCCTTCACCCGCCTCAACAATAGCCTGTTTAAAGTTTCAGTATCTGATTTCTCGAATGCCTTCCGCATTTGTGACAAATATTTCTTTATGGAGTTCCTTTGTTTTATGTCTGCTTCTACTTGTTTTAAAAGATTATCCAGCTCCGATCCGATTAATTTTGCAAGGGAACTTTCATTGTTATGTATAAATGTCATTTGTCTATCCTCTCTCTTTCCTTGTTTTCTGAAGACATAGCTTTTTTTCTTTTTTGTCCAATCATCTCCTTGATAGCAACAATTTCATCTAACGGTTGAACTTTTTTCTGATGTGATTATTTCAAAAAAGCTGCTGAACTGAAGTTACGCACCTCCTATGGAGTTTCAAAAAGTGATTTTACCCCTTGATTGTATTGGATTATAACTTCTTTATTGCGATTTGTAAAATTAAACCCAGATTACGCAAGAGTGTAAACAAATGTCCTTGTAAATTGTCACCCTGAACTCGTTTCAGGGTCTTAAATGTATTAGTTTTGGATGCTGAAACAAGTTCAGCATGACACTTTATATAATACGTTTACATTAATACTGCATGATATACTATCGTAGAGGGATAAGGATTTAACCTGAAGAAAATGGTGATTTTATGATGAATGGTGTTTACTCAGAATATGAAATTCCTTCTGTCATGCGCGCCTCTGTGTTATTCATAGATAGCTTGAAAAAGATTGATGAGATGTCAGCGAAAGAGGCAGTAAAGGAATCAGAGGACATGAAGGAATTCATAGGCGGATACGATGCGGTTGTTCCCCTGGGAATTACAAAAGATTATATAGAAAAGCGCGGGTTCGATACGTTCAAATCGCTCAGAGAGCTGATTCAAAATGCGCTGGATGAAGTTGAACTTACCACTGGAAAGCCCGAAGTTAACATTAGAAAGGATATCATGGGCACGTGGATCATTGACAGGGGTAGGGGGCTAAAGGTTGAGGCGCTATCCATAGGGAGCACGGATAAAGAGTGCTGGATGCGCGGCTATTACGGCGAAGGATTGAAGCTTGCAGCTTCTCACTTTGCACTAAGCGGTGTTCCTGTTTACATATTTACAAATCGCCATGTCTTTAAATTCTTAGCTATCCCAAAGGGTTCAGATAATCCGCGCATATTTGTGCTAATTGGCAAGGCCAATAAGGAGGTAAAGGGGACCGAGATACTGCTTTATGGTTTCGGCATCGAAGATGACATTTTGAACAGGATGGTCTCTTTTTATAACAGGGACTTGGAGGGCAAAGAGGTTGCCGAAGTTTACTCAATTTCTGAGGAATGCCCATACGAGAAGCCATCGGCTATCTACGATCATCCCAACCTCTTGTACATACGAAACATGTTTGTAGGCAATTGCAGCGATGTTGCAAGGCGCAGGTCTCTTTTGAGCTACGACCTCTGGTGGTTCAGGCTCGACGTCTCCAGAACGCTGATGACCTATTCTGTGCCAAAACTGTTTGAAGAGGCTGCAAAGATATTCAGCGCGTCCGCAAATGCAAGGAAAAAGTTAACTGAGAAACTCCTCGATTCAAAGATGCTCACTACAAGAAAGCTTGGCAGCGGAGTTGTCATAGAATTCAGACCTATATTCAGCATATTTGAAGGCCATCTTTTCGTTTATGCATTTCCCAAAGGCATGCTTGACGCCATGCTGGAGACCTTAGGCATGAAAGACAAAAAGCATCTCGTGGCGCGGGCCACTGGTGAGGAAGACCTAAAAAGTGCCGTGAAGCTGGGAATAATACCCTTCATAGTATCCGAAGAGCTTTCTGATGAGTTCAGACAGATACAGCCACTCTCTAAGGTTGTGAACAAAGTTTAATCCTCCTCTCCCCTTATGACCTTTTCTGCTACTTCTTTATCCTCTTTCCTGACCAATATCTTTATTTCACCTATTTTACCGACATTTACAGGATAAGGACTCACCTTTGATGATCTTATCGCTACTGGTATCCCTCCGCTTTCCAGAAGGTCTTTTATTATCTCGGCCTCAAGAGGGTCGTATGTAACAAAAACCACAACCCACTTATTCATTTACCTTTTCCCGCTCCTGTGAAAAGTTTATCAAAGAAGTCTGAAAAAATCATAGAGAAACATTTTTTACATATGAATAGCTTATCCCAACAATCGTATTTTGTCCAAAATAAAAAACTCTGATCTGGGTAATATAGATGTACAACACAAGAATAAAACCCAGACCAGATGTGTATATTGATATGTTTAGCAATAAAACAGCTATGTATCACCAGCCTATCAGTGTTTGTGAGGATCACTTTTGGGAGCCTCTAATTGAGCCGGGCTATCTTTTTTAGGTTCCTCTTTTTTGGGTTCTAACGGCGGCGGTGGAGGGGGTGGCTCCACCATCCCTTTCATTGTCATGCCACGCATCTCAGACATCATCTTATCCATCTTATCAATCATCTTACCCATTTCCATCATAAGTTCTCTTTTTTCAGGATGTCTGATCCCTCTTATTATCCTCTGCTGCATCTTCACGATATCTATCATCATTTGCATTGTATCGCGCATCATCATGTTCTGGCCCATCATCATATGCTGGCACATATGCATCGTGGGCATCATTGACATCCCTTCACCCATCATCATACATTGCGGTTTCATCTCGCCTTTCTGTTCTCCCATTGTGCCACCACTCACCTGCGCCTGTGCTGAAACACAAAAAACTAATATGATCATTAAAGCGATTGTGAATTTTTTCATTTTTCCCTCCTGTGTTATTTTCCTTCCTTTGTTAAAAACTTTTCTGGGTTTTTGTCAAACTTCTCTTTGCACATCTTCGAACAGAAATAATAGGTCTTTCCCTTGTAGCCACTTGTACCTGCTGCCTTTTTCTCATCGACATCCATGTTACATACAGGGTCTTTAGCCAAAGCTATCACCTCCCTTCCTACTAAACATTCTTTATTTCTTCAGTCTGTGGAGAGCCTCTTTCGCTGCAACAGTCTGTGCCTCTTTTTTACTCTTTCCAGCACCTTCACCGAACTTTTCCCCATTTATGAAGACTTCTGCGGTAAATATCTTTTGGTGTTCCTGCCCCTCCTGCTTTATGATTCGATATTCAGGAAGGACACCAAAAAGGAGTTGGGTGTTTTCCTGGAGATCTGTTTTAAAATCATGAAATTCACCGGAATGGATGACAGTATCTATTTTCCATTTGAACAATCTATGAATAATTTCCTTAGCTTTGCTGTAGCTACTGTCTATGTAGACAGCCCCTAAAATTGCCTCAACAGCATCTGCTAACAGGGATTTTTTATTCCTGCCTCCACTAGCCTCTTCACCTTTCCCAAGCATGAGATACTTTCCGAGAGATAGCACATTTGCAATCTCGTAAAGCACGGACTCTTTCACAACGTAAGACTTAATCTTAGCCATAACTGATTCCGGAAACTGGTTATCTAATGAAAAGAGATATTCGACTATGACTAATCCAAGGACAGAATCACCCAGGAATTCGAGTCTCTCGTTATGAGAAGGTGTCGTGTCAGGATTTTCGTGGTAGAAGGATTTATGGGTCAGTGCCTCAATGAGTATATTTTTATCTTTAAAGATATAATTGAGGCGATCTTCTAAACCAGCAATATCTTCCAATTTTAATCAAGAACTTTTATATTTCTTAAATAGGAGGCAGGCATTGGTTCCACCGAATCCGAATGAGTTTGTTAAGGCACAATTGACGGTCATCTCTCGTGCTTTATAAGGAACATAGTCAAGATCGCATTCAGGATCTGGATTATCGAGATTTATTGTTGGTGGAACAATATCGTTATATATACTCAGGATACTGATAACTGCCTCAGCACCTCCTGCAGCACCCAATAAATGTCCGGTCATAGATTTGGTTGAACTGATGGCAATCTTATAGGCGTGTTCTCCAAATACTGTTTTTATGGCATTACTTTCAAGTTCATCTCCAGATTTTGTTGAAGTACCATGGGCATTTATGTAATCCACTTCTGATGGCTGAATTCCTGCATCTCTCAGGGCTATTGCCATACATCGAGCAGCACCCTCACCTCCAGGAGCAGGTGAGGTGATGTGGTATGCATCTGCAGTCATGCCATATCCAATGATTTCCGCATATATTTTTGCACCTCTGTTCAGGGCATTTTCGAGGCTATCGAGAATCATGATACCCGCGCCTTCCCCCATAACAAAGCCATCTCTATCAACATCAAAAGGCCTGCTTGCCTTCTCCGGCTCATGATTTCTTGTAGAAAGTGCCTTCATTGCATTAAAACCACCTATCCCCAGTGGTGTTATTACTGCCTCTGCACCACCTGCAATCATGACATCTGCATCACCTCTCTGGATAATCTTATAGGCATCCCCTATGGCATGGTTTCCTGTTGCACATGCAGTAGCAACCGCAGAATTCGGTCCCTTAGCACCATGTTTCATGGATATCTGACCAGAAGCAAGGTTAATTATCAACATGGGAATAAAAAAGGGACTTATCCGTTTAGGTCCTTTTTCGAGCAAAATGGAATGATAATGTTCAATTGCAATCAGGCCACCTATGCCTGATCCAACAATCACACCTACTCGTTCTGCATTGCCGTCGCTTATCTTCAGTCCGGAATCATCCATTGCCATTTGTGCTGCAGCAATTGCAAAATGGATGAAGCGGTCCATCTTTTTTACTTCTTTGGGCTCGATGTAGTCTTCAGGGTTAAAACCTTCTACCTCACCAGCTATTTGCGTCTGAAAGGCAGTGGTATCAAATTGCGTTATCTTCCTGATTCCGGGTTTGCCCTGGATGAGATTTTCCCAGCTGGTCTTAACACCAATACCAAGAGGGGTCACAAGACCTATGCCTGTTACAACAACTCTTCTTTTATCCATGAGAATTTAAGATTTTTTCTTATTTATATATTCAATAGCATCCTTGACCTTTGCAATTTTCTCTGCATCTTCATCTGGTATCTCGATTCCAAATGCCTCTTCAAATGCCATAACAAGTTCTACAGTGTCCAGCGAATCTGCTCCGAGGTCCTCAACAAAAGATGCCTCCGGAGTAACTTCTGCAGGACTAACGCCAAGCTGTTTTGATATAATCTCTTTTACTTTTTCGTCTACCATGCAAGCACCTCCACAATTATTAAATTACAAATTCTCAATTCCAAATTCACAAT
>VGWY01000018.1 GCA_016873575.1 Nitrospira sp.
ACATGCCAAAAGGTGGGGAATTATCCTGATCCCAAGTGGGGAATTATTCTGAAACTAACTGGGGAATTCTTTTGGAACTAAGTGGGGATTTTCGCTGAAACTCGACAATCCATACAGCTTCTTAAAATCTCTCCAGAAGATGGCTGCGCAGTAATAAAAACACATGATGCAGGGGAATTCCAGGGACACCATACTTAATTCTTGATTTAACTTTCTAAAACATATTTTTTATTTATATTACTTGGCATATGGACTGTCTATGCAGTTCACCGATTGAAGGCCGAGTCAGAACCGCTGATGAATCCACCCTCCGGCTTGCCCTGAAGGTCATCAGAGCAGTGAGCAGATAGACCCTTTATCCTTTCCCAACCATTCTGATAAATGTGATAGAATAAAGACACATCAAAGGAGGTGTTCAAAATGTTACGTTCAGTAATTGGTATATATAATGGGAATAAACTTGAATTAAAAGAAAAAGTGGAAGTCAAGGAACCTGTCGATGTATTAGTTACATTTTTGAAAGAAACTGATTTTTCTTTTAAAAAAAAGTTTCTTATCAAAAGATTATTAAATAGAAAGCCCATCAGGATTACTCCTTTAAAAGTAAAAGATTTAATCGAAGAAGGCAGGAAACAAATTTGAGACTTGTTGTTGACTCTTCAGTTTCACTCAAGTGGTGGTTGGACGATGAGGAATTCATTGAAGAATCAAGACTGTTACTGAAAAAGGTTGTTGATGGAGAAATAGAGTTAATTCTACCAGAACTTTGGTACTGCGAAGTTGCAAATGGCATTACAACTGCTGTAAGAAGAAATAGAATTTCAGAAAAACAGGGTAAAATGTTCATCGAAGAACTCCAGGCAATACCCATGGAGCAATATAACATTGCCACCCATATCAATAGAATCTATAAAGATGCCGTGAAATATAAATATGCTATTTATGATATGGTATATTTAGCCATAGCCGAACTGGAAGAAATACAATTTATAAGCAGTGATGAACGATTGGTTAACACGGTAAAGTCAACTAAACCATTTGTAAAATATGTGTCTGATTTGAAAAATATCTTAAAATAGGTAATTGAATCCACCCTCCGCCTTGCCCTGAAGGTCATCAGGGCAGTGAGCAGATAACCTTCCCCCTTCCTTCTTCCCAACCATTCTGATAAATGTGATAGAATAGAGCAAAATTGGCTTGTTAAATGCCTATTTTATTGTCGTTTATGGAATACTTACCTTGATAAAGGAAGAGATGTTATGGAATATGTACTGAAAAGAAAAGAAGTGAGCTATTATCAAACGCAATGCAATTGAAGAACAGGTTAGGATAAAATAATTTCAGAGGTTAATTATGCTTAATCTCGGTGTTCTTGCATCGGGTCGCGGCTCTAATTTTCAATCAATCATAGATGAGACAGAGGCGAAAAGGCTGAATGCCGGGATAGTGTTGCTGATAACTGATAACCCTTCAGCATATGCTATTGAGCGGGCGAAGAAACATAACATTGAATATCTTGTTATGGCACCAAATGAGTTTGCCTCACGGGATGATTTCTATAGAAAGATTGCTGAAGAGATGAAGAAACGGAATGTGGGATTAGTTGTTTTAGCAGGTTTTATGAGGATTGTCGGTAAACCTTTGATAGATGCATTCCCGAACAGGATAATGAATATCCATCCTGCGCTCCTTCCGTCTTTTCCGGGATTGCATGGCCAGAGGCAGGCTATTGAATATGGGGCAAAGATCTCTGGATGTACAGTTCATTTTGTGGATGAAGGCATGGATACCGGACCGATTATCATCCAGGCAGCCGTTCCAGTTCTTCAGGATGATACAGAAGAAACACTCTCTGAGCGGATACTGATATTCGAACATAAGATATATCCTGAGGCGATAAGATTATTTTCAGAAGGAAAAATAAAGGTGGAAGGTCGGAAGGTTACCATTCAAGGATATACCCCTTTCAATACTCACCTTGTTAATCCTGCAATAAGGGAATAAGCATGAGAATTTCGGGTGGCCTTGCAAAGGGCAGGAAAGCTATTACAAAAAAACTCATCTCAAAGGGATCAAGGGATGAGAAACTCAGGCCAACTTCTTCAAAAGTAAGAGAGGCATTGTTTGACATAATAAAGGACAGAATTGAAGGGGCAACCTTTGTTGATCTTTATGCCGGCACAGGTGTGGTTGGTCTTGAGGCATTGTCGAGAGGTGCAGCCAGGGCGTTTTTTGTTGAGCCAAACAGATTGAGGATAAGGGCGATTAAAGAAAATATTGACAGATTCGGTTTCCGTGAGAAGGTTGCAGTGACAGATGGAATGGCATACGAATTCCTCACAAAGGCTTCTGATAATCAAGAAAGATTTGATATTTTTTTCATTGATCCACCATATTTTTCAGAAGAAATCATGGAGATCCTTCCAATCATTGGAGAAAAGAGACTTTTAAACGATGGTGGCACCGTAATCGTAGAGCACTTCTTTAAAAAGAAATTGCCAGAAACAGTGGGGGGGTTAAATAAAATGAAAAGTTATAGATATGGTGATAGCATGCTAACACTTTATAGGAAGGGGGTAGAATCATGAAAAAATTAGCTATCTATCCAGGGACGTTTGACCCTTTCACATCTGCACATTTTGATATTGTAAAAAGAGGTCTCAAGATATTTGATGTCATCATTGTAGCCGTTGCACTCGGTCAGAGGAAACAGCCACTTTTTAATCTTGAAGAGCGGCTCACTATGATCAGAAAATCTTTAGAGGGCATTGATGGTGTAAAGGTTGAGGCATTTAGCGGCCTCCTTGTCAATTATGTGAAAGATAAAAAAGGCATTGCTATTATTAGAGGCTTGAGGGCTGTCTCGGATTTTGAGTATGAGCTTCAAATGGCACTTATGAACAGGAGACTCAACGCAGAGGTTGAGACGGTTTTTTTGATGCCAAGTGAAGAATACAGCTACCTAACTTCAACTATAGTAAAGGAAGTTGCATCCTTTGGTGGCTCTCCCAAGGGTCTTGTTTCAGAAGTGGTTGAAAGGGCATTGAGGGAAAAATTTAAGATCGTTGAAGATACCGTGGAATAATAGATATGTCGCATCATGAAATTCCTGTCCCTCCTCATTTCAACCCTGCGAAAGTTGGAGAAGTTTGGAAGGTTCCCTATCAGGCACTGGCTAAAGATGCCGAAAAGTGTGCAAAGAATTATGGTATAAAGCCTGCATCTACTGATCAATTCAAAATCTGTTTGGTAACTGTAGATGTGCAGAACACATTTTGTATGCCTGAATTTGAATTATATGTTGCCGGACGTTCAGGGACAGGGGCTATTGATGACAATCGAAGGCTGTGTGAATTCATATACAGGAATCTTGATGTCATCACTCAGATTTGCCCGACAATGGATACGCATCAGGCAATGCAAATCTTTCATTCCATATACCTTGTTAATAATAAAGGAGAGCATCCTGCACCTTTCACGCTCATATCAGAGGAAGATGTGCAAAAAGGTGTTTGGAAATTTAACCCAGATCTTAGTCACGGTTTTCATATTCATGAAGATTATGGACAGCGGCATCTTTTACACTACACAAAAAAATTGAAAGAAGGCGGTAAATATGATCTAACCATTTGGCCTTATCATGCCATGCTGGGAGGCATTGGTCATGCACTGGTTGCGTCTGTTGAAGAAGCTATCTTTTTCCATAGCATAGCACGGTTTAGTCAGCCTGATTTTCATGTCAAAGGAGACAAGCCATTTACAGAACATTATTCAGTTCTCGGTCCAGAGGTATTAAAGGGGCCTGATGGAGAACCACTTGCTCAGAAGAGCGACAAATTTTTCAAGAAACTCTTAGAATTTGACGCTATAATCATTGCCGGCCAGGCCAAAAGTCACTGTGTAGCCTGGACAATTGATGATCTTTTAGAAGATATCCTTGCCCAAGATATGAAGCTGGTAGAAAAAGTCTATCTCATGGAAGATTGTACGTCCCCGGTTGTTATACCGGGAGTTATAGACTATACAGATCTTGCAGATGCTGCTTTTAAACGGTTTGCAGATGCAGGAATGCATGTTGTCCGTTCCATTGATTCCATTGGAAAATGGCCTGGCATAAGGCTTTAAATTTGGAGAAGTAAATGATAACCATTGAAGAGTTTGCAAAGGTTGAACTCAAGATAGGAAAGGTGCTTGAGGCAAAACGGATTGAAGGTTCAAAATCGATTTAGGTAATATAACAAAAGGGGGAAGTGTATGGGTTGTATCTTCTGCAAGATCATAGAGAAAAAACTTCCGGCAAAGATAATATATGAAGACGATATTGCACTTGCCTTTGAGGATTTAAATCCACAGGCGCCTGTTCATACCCTTGTGATACCGAAAAAGCATATCTCTACAAATCTCGATATCCATGAAGAAGATAAAGGACTTATTGGGTATCTGTTTCAGATAGCAAACAGGATTGCGATGGATAAAGGGATAGCAGAGCGTGGGTTCAGGCTTGTGATGAATTGTAATCCTGAGTCAGGGCAAACAGTTTTTCACATCCATCTTCATGTTCTCGGTGGACGCCGTATGCACTGGCCACCAGGATAGGGAGCGAACAACCAAAATCAGCGGAGCGGGTTTTACCGCATCCGCTGATTTTGGTTGTTATCTTCTTGCGATAATCAATATTCTAACCCCAGTTTTGAAGAAACCTCATTGAGTTTCTTATCGAGTGTCCACAGTGGGACCCTAGTCAATATAGCCGAAGCAATCAAATGCATATCAATGTACCCTAACCCTTTCCCCATAAGTGAATAATTCTCTATGAACTGCATCACTTCTTCATGTTCCACATGGGTCGCCATAGGGAGTGCCTGCAAGAGAGAAAGAATTTCAGACCTGTTCACGAGATTACCACAAGCGAGTTCACCGACGATGAACGGATGACAAACAACATGACCGTCATTCAATAGTGTTTCAAGTCCAATGTTGCCAGCTCGCAGATGTGCAACCCACACAGAAGTGTCAACAAGAACCATCCTACGTGTCTGCTGACCTTCTGCGGGGGATCATCTCTAATTTCTTTTCTGTTCCACCGAGTTTGGCGAGTCTTTTACTGCTTTCTTTCGCTATAAGTGCTTCGAGTCCGAGCCTGACAAGGGACGTTTTTTCCTTAATGCCGGTCAACTTTGCTGCCTTATCAAGCAATTTGTCTTCTATGTTAAGTGTGGTCCTCATAAATTCCCCCTTCCGTCAATATATTTCATATGTATTAGTATGTATTACTCGTATGCATTTTTCAAGTGGCGTTTAGTTATTTGGACAGATAATAGAATGCTACCCATACATCAACAAGTCGTTTGATCATAAAATAAACTCATAACAGAAGCAGCAGTTTCTCAGCCATATGTCCAAGAATCATGAAGACTGACAGGTGAAACAAGCTGATTATGCACTTCGGCTTTATAACTTTTTCTCTCACGTCATTGGAGAGGGTCGTCATCCGATCTTGCTGACCTTGATTGATCAATCTCAAGAGAGAGTAATATGCAAGATTACCTTTTCACCAACCTGAATGTCAAAGGCAGTAGCTGCATTCCCCTTGTTTATAAAAACCTCAAGATACCCAAAGCTATTTATTAAAGAATAAAGCCCTGTGTCTTTAGCCTCTGAATAGTGATCCACAAAAGGGGCCTCTTTACCTTTTACTAAAATCTTTACTATTCCGCCTGGTTTACTGCCACGCATCTCATCGATTATAGATGCCTTGATATTGGTTATCACATTTCCAAAGTGGTCTATGCTTATAACTTCACCCTCGAGGATATTCTTCTTCGGCATAAGCGGAGACGGTAGTGGTATAGTCACATAATCAGTAATCGGGTCTCCAAATTTTAATACTTCTATTCCTCTTGAAAGCCATGCTGCAACAGGCGCAAATATATCCCTTCCGTGGAAGGTGGAGCTTCTCCGGGGCATAAAATAATGTTCTGACGTAATATGTATCACCTGATGTGTTTCATCTTTTAGACTATAAATCTGAGTAAATACACCGTTATCAGGCCCGACGAGAGTATAATGACCAGTTTTCACAATAATAGGTCTACGGGGAGAACCAACTCCCGGATCAACAACAACGACATGGATTGTATTCTTTGGAAAAGATGCAAAGCTCATCTCGATTGTGAGGGCTGCTTCAAGGATATTCTGAGGACTTATATTATGGGTAATATCAACTATGGGAACAGAAGGATTTATCGTAAGGATTACCCCTTTCATAATCCCTACAAAAGGGTCTTTATAGCCAAAGTCAGTTGTTAAGGTTATTATAGGATTAGGTTGCACCCAGACCCTTCGTAATCTCTTGAGGACTATTCATTCCCTTTTTCCTTATATACGCCTCTATCCCCTCAATTATCTCAATAGTCGCCCTTGGGTTTGTGAAATTAGCAGTACCAACCGCCACAGCCGTTGCACCAGCAAGCATAAACTCTATTGCGTCTTCAGCATTCATAATACCACCCATACCAATTATCGGAATCTTAACTGCCTTTGATGCCTCCCAGACCATTCTGATGGCAATCGGTTTGATTGCAGGGCCTGAAAGACCACCTGTAATATTTGCAAGTTTTGGCTTCCTTGTCTCAATATCAATAGCCATTCCTTGTATGGTATTAATCAGCGATACTGCATCACTGCCCGAATCCTCTGCCACCTTTGAAAACTCCTGGATACTCGATACATTCGGGGATAATTTCGTAATCAGCACAGCCCTCTGTACGGATTGCCTCACCTTTGATATAAGCCGTGCAAGTGCCTTTTTATCTGTGCCGAACATAATCCCACCTTTTTTCACATTTGGGCATGAGACATTCAGTTCTATTCCATCCACACCTGTATCATCAAGGGATTTTGAAAGCCTTATATATTCATTGGTATTATTACCAAGGATATTGACGATCACCTTTATATCAAATCTTCTTAGATAGGGCAGTTTCTCTTTTAGAAATTTCTTCAGACCAACATTCTGAAGACCAATTGCATTCAACATACCGCAGGGTGTTTCACATATCCTTGGAGGAGGATTTCCTTCCATCGGCTTTAATGATATGCCTTTAACCACAACGGCACCGAGCATATTCAGGTCAATAAACTCTGAATATTCCTCACCATATCCAAAAGTCCCTGATGCTGTCATGACAGGGTTCTTGAGTTTCAGATGACCTATGTTAACTGATAGATCCATAAATTCAATAATCCCCCCCTTAACCCCCCTTTAGTAAAGGGGGGATGGGGGGATTTGTCATATTCAATTCAAGGGCAACCTCATATCTTTTATCTTTCCTTATGAAGTTCTCCATTACCACACAATCTCCTCAATCGGGAATACCGGCCCTTCCTTACAAACCCTTTTGAAAACAAGTTCGAAGTTTGGAGTTCGGAGTTTGGAATGTTTCTTTTTCTGACTTCCGACTTTTACAACGCATCCCTGGCATGCACCGACTCCACATGCCATATTCTCCTCAACTGAAACGTAACCTTTTATCTTCTTTTCTAAAGCAATCTTTGATAAAGCCTCAAGCATGGGTTGGGGACCACAGGCATAAATTACGTAAGAAGTAAGAAGTGAGAAGTGAAAAGTTAAAAAATCATTTAAAATATCAACTACCATCCCTTTTTCTCCCATAGACCCATCATCAGTGCATATAAAGAGCTTATCTGTTAATTCTTTCAATTCATCAAGTATAAGGAGTTCGTCTTTGCTCCTTGCACCATAGAACACATAAGTTTTTTTTGTAAGTGCTTCAGCAAGTGGGGAAAGAGATGCAATACCGATTCCACCAGCGACGAGTAATGGTATATAACCATCTTCTGGTTTTGGGTATCCATTGCCGAGAGGACCAATTAAACTTATTACCTGACCTTTCTCCAATTTGCTCATTAACGACGTCCCTCTGCCTTTTATAGTGTATAAAAACTGGATGCCTTCTGGTGTCCTTCTGAAAAAACTGAAGGGTCTCTTGAGCAAGGGGTCATACGAATTTACAGGTTCTATCATATAGAACTGTCCTGGCTCAGGGTCAATTACGGGTTCTAAAGGCTTTATGGTAAAAAGATTGTTTTTGCTGTTTAAAGGTAGGTTACTTATTATTTTTGCCTTGAAGTATCTACTCAAAGCTAATCTCTAATATCTCGTACTCCATTGTTCTTGCAGGTGCCTTAACCTTTGTAGTATCTCCGACTTCTTTGCCAAGCAATGATCTACCCACCGGTGAGGTAATGGATATCTTCCCATTCTTGACATCTGCTTCATCAGGACCCACAAGGGTAAAGATATGTTCCTCATCTGCTTCGATGTCTAAAACCTTTACCTTTGCACCAAAGGCAGCCTTTGACTGATTTATTTTGGATGTATCAATAACCTCAGCCATTGCCAGTTTTGACTGAAGCTCCTGTATCTTTCCCTCAATAAATGACTGCCTTTCCTTAGCAGCATGATATTCTGCATTCTCAGAAAGGTCGCCATGCGCTCTTGCCTCTGCAATATCTTTTATGTTTTTAGGCCTGTCAACCTTCAGAAGTCTCTCAAGTTCCCCCTGGAGCTTCTGATAGCCATCAGGCGTCATTGGTACCCTCTGCATCAACTCTTTCCTCCTAAGGATGGATTAATTTAACACTTTCTTATCATTTTTTTCAAAAGAACAAAATTCATTAACCACAGAGGACACAGAGAAAAACAAAAATAAGTTTTATGTTCTTAAAGCTCCGTGTCTCAGTGGTTTATAATTTCCACTGCTTGAACACAGGTTAGCCTCGTCTATTATCGAGAGTTTCCTTCAGGGCAATATAAACACGCTCAAAAACTCCATCCCAATCTCCAGGGCTATTCTGGCGAAATAATCTCATTGTTGGATACCAGGGACTATCTTCACGGTTCAGAAGCCATCGAGAATCTGGTGAAAATGGAATTAATGTCCAAACAGGTTTCCCAAGTGCTCCAGCTAAATGAACTACTGCTGTATCTGCAGAAATGACTAAATCAAGATTTTCTATGAATGCAGCAGTATCTGAAAAGTCGTTTATTCCATCCGTATAATCAATGAGCTTCATGCCATGAGGAGGATTCTTTGCTTGTGTTGCAGCATCCCCTTTCTGGAGACTGAAAAATGTAATCTCATCAAGTTGTGCAAGAGATAAAAAGTTAGTTAGTAAACACGAACGGTTACGTTCATTTTTATGAGTAGGGTTTGCTGACCATGCTATTCCTATTTTCATTTTTAAATTATCATGTTGAACTTTATCTCGCCACTTCAATGTTAACACAGGGTCTACGGCAATATAAGGGATGGTTGCAGGAATAGACTCAAGCGTTGTTTCAAATATAAATGGTAAGTCTTCAAGATGGCAGTACACATCGAATTCAGGTAACTTCTCACCGTACGCTATAACCTTATATATCCCATCAAAGTTTTTAAACAGCGACCTTAAGTCCTTTTGGCAAACAATAACAACTTCTGCAGAACGTTGGGCAACTAAAGGAACATATCGAATGAATTGAATTGTATCTCCGAACCCTTCTTCTGCCAAAAGTAAGATGGTGCGATTTGAAATATCTGATCCATTCCAAACGGGTTGTTTAAAATGACGTCTGTAAGGATTATCAATTATTTTCCAGCGCCATACTGATTCTTTCCAACCATCTTTAAAATTACCAGTCAATAAAAGTATCTGTGATAAATTATAGTGTGCATCTGCAAAATTTGGATTAAGCTGCAAAGCTTTTCGGTAACAATCTGTAGCTTTTTCAAATTGACCTTGTTCTTGAAAAGTAAGTCCTAAATTGTTATATGCTTCTACATAGTTCTGATTAATCTGCAGAGCTTTTTGATAATAAGCAATGGCCTCATCAAATTGCCCTTTGTCTTGAAGAGCAAGTCCTGTATTGTTATATGCTTCAGTAAAGTTTGAATTAAGCTGCAGAGCTTTCTGATAACAATTAATAGCTTCATCAAGTTGTCCTTTGTTTGCAAAAATATTGCCTAAATTATTATATGCATCAGTAAGTTGTGGATTGAGCTGCAAGGCTTTTTGATAACAAGCTCCGGCTTTATCAAGCTGGCCCTTTTCTGTAAAAACATTGCCTAAATTATAATATGCATCGGAATTGGCCGGGTTGAATTGAACTGCTTCTGTAATATACTTAAGTGCAAAATCATAATTTTTACATTGATAATATATCACCCCAAGTAAATGAAGAATGTCAGCATTGTGGGGTTGCGCTTTTAATATTTCTTTACATAGATATTCTGTTTGCTGTAAATTTCCTGCTTGATAATATTGAAGAGCTAACTGGATTGTCTCTTTGATGTTCATTGTTTATCTCTAAGTCATACGCAAAATTTAAAAAGCTCTGATCCAAAATAATATAGACATACATCAAGTTTAGCAATATTTTCAATCGGATTCTATCCCCTGATATGCCTTTTCTTCAGAAAACTAATGGTAGTGAAGCTCCCCGACTAAAAGTCGGGGCTTCCATGCAAGGAAAATATTTTTATAAAGCTGGCTTTCATCTCCGACTGAAAGTCGGAGCTTTCAGCCAGCATTCATGTAAATCTTAATTATTGGGGATTATGGTAAAATAATAACTGTAAAAGGAGGTCTATATGCCGAGTAATATCTTAATAAAAGACGGCGATAAATACGGCGGAAAGTATGTAGCCACAAAATCCTTCAAAAACAAAAAAGTCATCAGTTTTGGCACAGATCCACTAAAGGTTTTTGAGGAAGCAAAGAAAAAAGGGGCAAAAGATCCTGTCATCTTTTATGTTCCTGAAAAAGATACGGTACATATCTACTAATGCCGATTATAGACTGCCCTTTCGCATTATGCGGTGGTAGTATTTATCGTCCAATTCTCCAGATTAGAATTATCAATCCGCATACAAAAAAGAATTATAGAACATATGGAATTATAGATACAGGTGCTGATGAATGTGCCATTCCAGCATCTTATGCTTCTTTATTGGGTCATAACTTACAAGCAGGACAGATTAAGAGAATTAGAACTGGCAATGGTGAAACAGTTGCATATGCACACACAACCAAATTTGAAATTTTCCATCCTATTTCGCAGAAACTTGTTTATACGATAGAAAATACTCCTATAGACTTCTTACCTAATCTGCACGTTGTTCTATTAGGAGTAAATAGTTTTTTAAGTAAATTCATTTTAAAAATAGATTACCCTCGTAGAATTTTCTCACTGGAGGATTAGATGCAATTCTCAAAGATGTTTATACCAACCTTAAAGGAAATCCCTGCTGATGCAGAGGCCATCAGCCATATATTGATGCTGAGGGCAGGATATGTAAGGCAGCTTGCAGCAGGGTTATATATTTATCTGCCTCTCGGTCTCAGGGTCATTGAGAAGATAAATAAAATCCTTAAAGAGGAGATGAATGCTATAGGTGCACAGGAAATCACCATGCCTGTACTGCATCCTGCAGAGATATGGCAGGAGACAGGGAGATGGGATGACATAGGAGATGAGATGTTCAGGCTGAAAGATAGAGGCGGAAGAGACATGTGTCTCGGGATGACCCATGAAGAGGTCATAACATGGCTTGCAGCAAGGGAAATCCGCTCGTATCGCAATTTGCCACAGATATGGTATCAGATTCAGACAAAACTAAGGGACGAGGCAAGACCGAAAAGTGGTGTATTACGCACAAGAGAATTTTTAATGAAGGATAGTTATAGTTTTGATGCTGATGAAGATGGGCTTGAAAGGAGTTATCAACTCCATGCAGAGGCTTATCATAAAATCTTTTCACGATGTGGTATCAAGTTTTACATGGTTGAATCAGACCCCGGAATGATGGGCGGTGCAACCGCTCATGAATTCATGGCACCAAGTCCGGCAGGTGAGGATGAGATTACATTGTGCGACAAATGTGGATATTCTGCAAATATAGAATTAGCATGTTCCATACCAAAAAAAATAGATGTTCAAGACTGGACATTTGAAGAGGTATATACACCTGAAAAAAGAACCGTTCAGGAGGTTTCACATTTTTTAAAACTCGGACCAGAATATTTTATAAAGAGCATTCTCCTTATAAGTGATGATGGCCCTGTGCTTGCCCTTGTGAGGGGAGACCAGGAACTGCATGAAAAAAAGCTCAACAGGATTATCGGCAAACATCGTCCCGCTCAAAAAGAAGAAGTAAAAGATATTATTGGTGTAGAAGCTGGATTCATTGGACCCATGAACCACAAAATGAGAATAGTTGGTGACACATATCTTAAAGAAGGTATTTATGTTAGTGGTGCCAATAAGCCACATTATCATACAAAAGGTATAAAACCTGGGAAGGACTTCGATGCTGAATGGTATGACATACATATTGCAAAGGAAGGCGATTTTTGTCATAAGTGTAATGCACCCCTCGGGGTTGAGCGTGCCATCGAAATAGGAAATATCTTCAAGCTCGGCACAAAATACTCTGTGCCTTTAAAGGCATTTTATCTCGATAAAGCCGGACAGGAAAAACCGATTATTATGGGAAGTTATGGTATTGGACCTGCAAGGATTGCTGCAGCAGTCATAGAACAGAACAATGACAAAGACGGAATCATCTGGCCAACAAGCATCGCTCCTTTTGATGTAGAGATATTGCCTTTGAATATGAAGGATACAAAGACAGTAGAAGTTGCTGAGAAACTCTATAAAGATTTAACAGGGGAAGGCGTTGGGGTCTTGATAGATGACCGTGATGAGCGGGCAGGTATAAAGTTTAAGGATGCTGATTTAATAGGAATTCCTACCCATATTATCATCGGTGAGAAGAATCTCAAAGAAGGTCTCGTTGAGATTAAGGACAGAAAGACAAGGGATGTAGTAAAGGTAACCGTCGAAGAGGTAGCGGAAAAAGTCAAAACCCCAGGCTAATATATTGACCTGATTCTGCCTGTCCTTTTATCAACTATCACAACATCTATACACTGTTATTCTGGCTTGTCCAGAATCCTCCCCTCCCAGTCGGGAATCGGAAGAAAGATTCCAGACAAGCTGGAATGACGATTAGTGAAGCCCCCCGACTAAAAGTCGGGGCTTCCATGCAAGGAAAATATTTTCATAAAGCTGGCTTTCATCTCCGACTGAAAGTCGGAGCTTTCAGCCAGCATTCATGTAACTTTGACGTTCTGTTTTTTAGAATGAAGGTATTTATTTCTCACGCTTACCGTGTTGTGTTGCCCATTTGATTATTTCTTCCACCATCGCCTCAATGGTCGCTTCCTTTGGCATGATATCAACCTTAAGCCCTGCATTCTCAACAGCCTTTGCTGTAACCGGACCTATTACTGCGATAGTAACATCTTTCAGGAGTTCATCAGCATCATACCCCACAATCTCTCTGAAATTATTAAAGGTGGCTGCACTTGTAAAAGTGGCAATAGAAATCTTTCCCTCTTTTAAAAACCTCTTTAATCTTTTACCATGGGACTCGGGCTTTATCGCCCTGTATGTGACAGGGGCATCTATTTCGCCGCCGAGTTCTCTCACCTTTTCTGGAAAAATCTCCCTCGCCTTCTCTGCCCTCGGAAGGAGAAAGCGCAGACCTTCTAAAAGTTTTGAGTTTGGTGTTGGAAGTCCGGATCCTTCACCCCCTCCCTTACCCTCCCCCCTCGAGGGGGAGGGATGGGTGGGGGGGCTGACTTCTGACTTCTGACTTCTAACTTCTTTTATGAATGCTTCAATAAGTCCTTCTGCTCGAAATTCATCAGGGACTAAATCTACTTTTATTCCATATTTTCTTACCGCCTGTGCTGTCTTTGAGCCTATAGCACATATCTTTATCCCCCTTAAATCCCTGATGTCTCTGTCCTTCTCAAAAACCCTCTGAAAGAAAAAGTTCACACCGTTTTTGCTTGTGAATATAAGCCAATGGTAGGATTCTACCTTATCTATTGTACTGTCAAGTTCTTCATAGCTCTCGGGTGGCACGATCTCTATCGTAGGGAATTCTATAATCTCAGCGCCATGCTCCTCTAAAGACTCAAATCCTTCAGAGTGCTCTCTTGTCATAAGGATTCTGTAGCCGAACATCGGTTTTTTCTCATACCATTTCAGGGATTCCCTGAGCTTTACGACATCTCCTACAACCATAACAGCAGGTGGTTTAATATCCTTCTCCTTCACAAGCTCTGCAATATTCTGTAACGTACCAATAATCGTCCTTTGATCAGGCCTTGTACCCCATCTTATTACAGCAACAGGTGTTTCAGGGTTTCTCCCATTTTCGATTAATTTTTGTGTAAGCAGATCTATGTTCTTTACAGCCATGAGGAAAACGAGCGTCCCAACACCGGTAGCAAGTTTTGACCAGTCAATGGCACTCTCTTTTTTTGTGGTATCCTCATAACCCGGGATGACTGCGAATGAAGATGAATAGAGTCTATGTGTTAAAGGAATTCCTGCATATGCAGGGGCTGCGATAGCAGAACTAACGCCAGGGACTACCTCAAACTCTATACCCTCTCTGAATAAAACCTCTGCTTCTTCTCCGCCGCGGCCAAATACAAATGGGTCCCCGCCCTTCAATCTGCAAATAATCTTGCCTTCCTTTGCCTTCTGGACGACGATGTTATTAATTTCATCCTGTGTCATGGTATGACGACCACCGCGTTTCCCGGCATAAATAAACTCGGCATCGTGGTTAATATAATTCAAAACCTGGGCATTGAGATGGAAATCATAGATTACCACCTCTGCTTTCTGAAGACAGCGAAGACCTTTTACCGTCAGGAGTCCAATATCTCCAGGGCCTGCACCGACTAAATAAACCTTACCCCTCATCGGCCCTCAAAATATATTTATAGAACTGCAGAGTTCACATTTCATCCTTTATCCTTCATGCTTTTTGTCTTGTATCCTCTGTGGTTAATTGCATTTGAGGTAAAAGGGAATCAGGCTGCTTGTTTTGCCAATTTTCTATTTGCATAGAATTGCTGGGCAATACTGAAGACATTGTTCATAAGCCAGTACAGTACCAGGCCTGATGCAAAATTCAGGAATAGGAAGGTGAAAACAATCGGCATGAGCATCATAATCTGGTTTTGCTTTGGATCCATGGATGTTGGTGTCATCTTCTGCTGAATGAGCATGGTAATACCCATGACAATTGGCAGCGGACCTACAGCAAAACCACCGATTAAAGGGATTGACGAAGGGATATGCCCAAAAAGCGTGTCAGGTGCTGAAAGATCCTTAATCCAGAGCATGAAAGGCGCACCACGAAGCTCTATTGCTATCATTAATATCTTATAAAGTGCGAAGAATACTGGTATCTGAAGGAGAATGGGGAGACAGCCTCCCAGAGGATTAACCTTATGCTTTTTATAAAGCTCCATCATCTCCCGTTGCATCTTTTGAGGATCCTTCTTGTATTTCTCTTTTACCTCGGCCATCCTGGGTTGGATTTCCTGCATCTTCTTCATTGCCGTCTGGCTTTTGTTCACAAGCGGGATAAAAGGTATCCTTACGATGATGGTTAAAAGAATTATTGCCCATCCATAATTTCCCAAAAATGAATAGAAGAGTTTCAAAATCCAGAAAAGCGGTATGGCTAATATAGAAAAGAACCCGAAATCTACGATATGTTCAAGGCCTACCTTCAGGTCCTTCAGTCTGTCATATTCCTTTGGTCCGGCATACAGAATAAAACTATTGGTACCAGGCTTACCTCTAAATGCAATTATGGAAGAGTCTTTCTCTTTCCATACCCTTGCCTCTTCCATACTTGTAATTGGTACAAGTGATGCAAAGAAATATTTGTCTTCCTGCGCTATCCATTTCAGGCCTTCTTTATAACTGCTGCTTTCGTTCAACTTCTTTGTATCAAATTCGATCCGGTCAGTTTCTTTGAGAAGCACAGGACCTGTATGTGTGACTGTATCTTTACTATCATAGATGCCGAAATCGGTACCAATGGTTATCCAGTAGTCAGGCAGTCCCGAGACCTCATCTTTTATATCAACGGTATAATTATCATTATGGAATGTATATGTCCTTTTCACAGCAACACCTGCATTTGCATATTCAAATATCAGCGACCCTGCCTTGGTATTATTGTCGAGTTTGATATCCTTCCCTCCGATAGGAGCAGAGACAGCAAAGTTTGATTGAGAAAGGTCAAATGTATCATTTGAACCTATACTGAGAGGTGATTTTATCCCTGGATTTTTGAGAAGTATGACGTTTTTCCCTTCGTTGTCCTTGTAATTCTTAATCTCATAATATTTTAAGGTACCACCCTTTGTTGTAAATACTGCAGAATATAACTCAGTCTCAACCCTTATAACTTTTTCTTCGGATGGCATAATCGGAGTTTTAGTTACAACAGCCTCGACTGGTTGTAAAGATTTCGGTTCTTCTTTCTTCTCAGTCTTTACTTCTTTTTGAACCTGATTTGGTTGAGTAGGAACAAAAAAGTACTGATAGAGAACGAGGATAAGGAATGTTAGCACTACAGCAAGGACGGTTCTTTTTTCCATATCTTATTTTACAGGGTCATACCCGCCTGGGTGAAAGGGATGACACCTCAATATCCTCCTTAACGTGAGATAGAATCCTGTCATAATACCATATTTGCGTATGGCCTCTATTGAATATTCAGAGCAGGTAGGGGTAAACCTGCAGCTCATGGGGAACAAAGGAGATAAAAAATACCTATAGAGCTTTATCAGAAATATAAGAATTGTTTTCATATTTAAGCCTTGATAGAAATTTCCTGATATCTCGAATAAAATCATCCAGTCTGCCATCTACAGAAGACTTTCGGGCAACAATAATAAAATCATAGTGAAATGGGAACTCCTGCAAAAGACTTCTCACGGCCTCCCTCAAGAGACGTTTCAACCTGTTCCTGGTTACAGCCGTACCAACTCTCTTGCTGACGGAAAGACCAAGGCGGCAAAAGCTAAGTTCGTTGGGTCTTATGTATATAACGAGATATTTTGAAGCAAAGTTCTGGCCCTCTCGAAAGACCACCTCAAAATCTCGCTTTCTTGTTAAGGAGCGCAAAGAAAATTTACGCCCTACACTGTCAACTTTTTCCGACCTTTATCCCTTCTCCTCTTGAGAATTTTTCGTCCTCCCTGAGAACTCATTCTCTCGAGGAAGCCATGTGTCCTCTTTCGCTTGATTTTATGCGGATGGTATGTAGTATATGTTCCCATATGTGTTATCTCTTAAGCGTATTATTATAAAGTTACATTTAAGACAAAGTCAAGGTTTGTCCCCCGTTCATCTGGGATTTATGCTGTTTGAATTTAGCATTTTGCACATGTTAAGATAATCAAATCCTTTTTTCACGGAACTTCTATAAATGGCTAAAATAATCCCTTTCAAAGGGATCCTCTATAATGGATCTAAGGTGTCTCCGGAGGAGGTGTTGGCTCCTCCATACGATATTATTACGCCTGCATATCAGGAAGAACTTTATAAAAAAAGCCCATACAATATTGTGAGGATAGATTTTGGCAAAGATCACCCTGATGACCATGAAAGAGAGAATAAATATACAAGGGCTAAGAGATACCTCGAAACATGGATAAAAGACGGGATACTCGTCAATAGCAAAAAGCCTTCATTCTATGTGTATGAGATTTCTTATCGCATAGATGGAGAAGAAAAAAAATTTTCAGGATTTCTTGGACTTGTAAAGCTGGAGGAGTTTGGCAAAGGAAACATATATCCGCATGAGTGCACCTATTCGAAACCAAAAAAGGACAGGTTGAATATTCTCAGATTCTGCGAAGCCAACATAAGTCCCATCTTTTCGCTCTATAAGAGTTCAGATAAGAAGGTATCAGCCCTTCTCTCAAGAATCACCCTGACAAACCCATATATTGAAGCTAACGATACTTTTGGAGCTGTTCACAGACTCTGGCAGATAGATGGGGAAAAAGATACAGAGGTTATAAAAAAAGAGCTTGAAAACAAAGCTATTTTTATCGCCGACGGCCATCACAGGTACGAAACTGCCCTTGAATTTCAGAGAGAGATGAACTCAAATCTCAAATCTCAAATCTCAAATCTGAATCCATGGGATTATGTACTCATGTTTCTCGCAAATATGTTTGATGAGAGGTTGACAATCCTTCCAACTCACAGGCTTGTAAAGGAATTCCCTTATGACATCAACAGGTTCACGGAGTATTTTGAGATAGAGACAGTTAAAACAGATTTTGAGATAGCCAAAAGGCTAAAGGGCAGAAGACATGTCTTCGGTTTTTTCCAGAATAGGAGTGATGCCTGGCAAATCCTTACGTATAAGGGAGATAATCTTCACGAGATACATCCCAATCTGAGAGAGATAGATGTTATTGTTCTGCATGATCTGATCCTGAACAAGATACTAAGGGTGGCTGACATAGATTATGAGATGGATGCAAGGAAGGCCTTAGATAAAGTGAGGAATGGAGAGTTCAGCGCAGCATTTTTCCTGAACCCCACGAAGATTGAGGATGTTGAAACGGCTGCCCTTTCCTCTGTAAGGATGCCCCCTAAGTCAACGTATTTTTATCCCAAACTCTTAACGGGGATGGTTATACATAGCTTCGTAAACAGTTTTTAGTTGTCAGTTTTCAGTCTTTTAACTGACAACGAATAACTAAAAACTAAAAACTTTTCTAAAAGGAGGTTTTATGGCAATACGTGTTGCAATTAATGGCTTTGGAAGGATAGGAAGAAACTTTTTAAGGACAAGCAAAGGATATAATGAATTTGAGATCGTCGCAATCAATGACCTTACTGATGCGAAGACACTTGCACATCTTGTGAAATACGACTCTGTACACAGGATTTTTGGTGCAGAGGTTAAAGCAGGAGAGGGAAACATGACGATCGATGGCAAAGAGATCAAGGTCTTTGCTGTGACAGAACCTGAAAAATTGCCATGGAGGGATTTAGGTGTTGATATTGTCATAGAATCAACAGGAAGGTTTACTGACAAACCATCTGCATCAAGGCACTTAGATGCAGGTGCCAGGTGGGTCATTATCTCTGCCCCTGCTAAAGACCCTGATGTAACAGTTTGCATGGGCGTAAATGAAGAAACATTAGACCCGGCAAACCATAAGATTATTTCAAATGCATCATGTACAACAAACTGTCTTGCGCCTGTTGCAAAGGTCATTCACAACGAGTTTGGGATACTAAAAGGCCTAATGACAACAATACATTCCTATACAAATGACCAAAGGATTCTCGACCTTCCCCATAAGGACCTGAGGCGGGCAAGGGCAGCAGCACTCAATATGATTCCTACAACAACTGGCGCAGCAAAGGCTGTTGGACTTGTATTGCCAGAGCTCAAAGGCAAGCTCAATGGCATGGCCATGCGAGTCCCAACCCCTAATGTTTCCGTAGTTGACCTCGTTGCTGAATTAGGAAAAGATGCTACAGCAGAGGATATCAATGCTGCACTGAAGAGAGCGGCAGAAGGGCCTCTGAAAGGGATTCTTCAATACTCAGAAGAACCCCTTGTCTCAAGTGATCTCAATGGGAATGAACATTCATCTATTGTGGATGCAACATTAACCATGGTTCTTGAGAAAAGGATGGCAAAGATTTTTGCCTGGTATGACAATGAGTGGGGGTATAGCTCAAGACTCAGGGACCTCATTCTTTACATCATGAAAAGGAGCTAAACATGAAAAAGAATATTGAACCAGTTCCGATTAAAGATATCTTCCACAAATTAACCATAGAAGATCTTGACATTAAGGGGAAGAAGGTATTTATCAGGGTTGACTTTAATGTCCCCCTCGATGATAACCTGCAGATAACTGATGACACGAGAATTCGTTCAGCCCTTCCC
>VGWY01000019.1 GCA_016873575.1 Nitrospira sp.
ATTCTGCTGCAAGTTCAATTCCTATCACAATGCATTGTTCAGCCTCCTGCCTTGTCATAGCATGTCCTTTTCTGATATTTTTTGTCCCCATCACGACCTTTTTTGAAATGAATAATCCCCCCCTCCCATCTTTAAAATCCCCCTCTAATCCCCCTTTAATAAAGGGGGACTTAGGGGGATTATCCCTTTTACAGAGGGGGGTGTGGGGGGATTCGGGGGGATTAAAATCAAAATCAACCCCTATGTCAATCACAACAACCTCTGCCCCTGCATGCCTCGCAAGTACATTGATACCAGCTCCACCATTAAGGAAATTGAATACCATCTGCCTTGTAACCTCTTTTGGGTACGCAGAAACACCTTCATCTGCAACACCATGGTCACCTGCAAATGTAAAGATAACTTTTTTATCAAGCACAGGCATCGTGTTCTCTGTGATTGCTACAAGCTTTCTTGCGAACTCCTCAAGCCTTCCGAGGCTTCCCCGTGGCTTTGTGAGGCTATCAAGACGTTTTTGGGCTATCTCATATAGTTCCTGTTTAGTGGGGTGAACATCTGATATAATTTGCTTAATGCCCATAATACTGCACCTCCTTAGCCTTTCACTTTCAAAGATATTCCGCTTACTAAGAGATATACTTCGTCTGCAATCTCTGCAATCCTCTGATTTAAAAACCCGGCCATGTCTCTGAATCTCCTTGCCATCTCGTTCTCAGGAACAATTCCCATTCCAACTTCGTTGGAGACAATGTAGATGCGTGATGCGTGACATGTGATGCGCAATGTGTCAACAAAGTTTTCAATTTTATAACTGATGTCTAAATTGCTGTGCATGATATTTGATAACCACAATGTCAGACAATCAATAACTATTACGCTATATTTACCCTCTATTTCCTTAACAACATCAGCAATCTTTAATGGCTCTTCGTATGTAATCCACTCATCACCCCTATGGCGTTTATGATTTTCTATTCTTTGCCGCATCTCTTCGTCCAGTGCTTCTGCAGTAGCAATATATGCCTTTTTGCCATTAATCTTAGATGCCTCAGCCAGTGCAAATAAACTTTTTCCGCTTCTTGCCCCGCCAGTGATAAAGACTATCTTCTTATTCATGTAATCACCCTGAAATCTTTTATATCCAGAAATTAGTAAACATTCATGGTTATTACTTCTTTTTCAATTATCTCAATCCGTCGCAAGTTCTTTACTCTCATAGCGTGTGTATGTGCTGATAGGCTCAGATAAGACAGAAGCAGGCATTAATAAAAAAATGGAAAGTAATAGGTAATAAACGAGAATTTTTTTCATCTTTTCCTCCCTCGAGAATTTTTAGTTTTAAACTTTTTTGGCCTGGATAGGTCTTCCGGCTCAGGGCTATGGCGCCAAAACTCGTTTGGGGCCTCTCTACTCACCCACCTTCCCAATGGTTTTATAAACCACCAGTGGTTTATAAAACAGTTAACAGTTAAAAGTTTAAAGTTAAAAGTTTTTAATCCTTTACTCTTAACTTTTCACTCGTAACTTTTCACTGTCTTTATGGGGTTTCGTTCCCTTCACGGCTGCGGGGCAGCGGAGGATTTCCACCTCTCTTCCCTGACATCCAGCCACCTTGAAATCCTAAATCCTAAAATCTACAATTTTAAATTATATAGAATCACCTCCTCACTTTTTAGGTCTGTAATACTTCTTTACACTGTCATTGCGAGGGACAAAGTCCCGAAGCAATCTCAAAACGAGATTCCTCGCTTCGCTCGGAATGACAGTGGGGTTTGATAGTTTATAGCATATCGCGTTTGAGTTTTTCAACCCAACTGGTGTAATGAACCGCAGAGGAAACAGAGAAATTTTAACTCAAATTACGCAAGGTATCATGAAAACCCTTATTAATACTGTCATTGCGAGCGTAGTGAAGCAATCTCTAAGTGGGTAGGACTGCTTCGTCGCTTCGCTCCTCGCAGTGACATCATGGTAAACCTTGCGTAATTCGGGATGTTAAAATAATTATGTGTCTAAGTGAGGATGGGTTTTTCCTATGCCTGTGTTGAAAAAATACCAAGAGTGCTATAAGATTAAGCAAAGGTTCTTAGATTATAAAATTCCATGGGAGAAGTTTTTAGAGTGGTATGAGACAAAATCAAAGGAGCTCTGTCTCTCAAAGATATTTAAGACTATGTCATTAAACAACCTCTTGAGACGTGAAATGAGAATTAGATAAGGAGGATTACAAAAATGAGGAAGAAAGATTTTTTAAAAGAAAAAAGGTTCTATCTCGTTATATTCGTATTATTATTCATTCTTCATCCGTTGAATCTGTTCGGACAGGGGGAAAATATAGAAAAGACTTTTAAGGTTGAGATAAAAAATAATCTTATCAGTGTATATGTCCAAAATGCAGAGTTATCTGATGTTCTACAAGAGATAGAAAAAGGCACAGGTGTCGAGATAACAATTGGTAAAGAACTCGTTGGAAAGAAGATAACGTCACAATTCGAGAATTTTGAAGTAGAGGGTGCCTTAAGGGAAATCCTTCGAGATAATCATTATATTCTTACACTTTTTCAGGATCCAGAGAATAAAGAGAAACATATCCTGAAAGAGGTCAAAGTAGAGGGAACTGTCATAGGTTCAAAATCTTATAAAGGGGAAATGATCACTATTGAAATTCCCTATGGTTCTGGTGAGGGAGAAGTCGGTGCTGTTGATGAAGGAGAAGGTGTAATTATAGGTCCTAAATCTTTTACTATTGATGATAAAGGTAATATTTATATCTGCGACACAGTTAACAATAGGGTTCAGATATTCTCTCGTGATGGTAAGCATCTATCAGCCATTCCCCTAGAAATGGAAGCGATGGCAGAAGATATTGCTGTAGATAGTTCTGGATTTGTCTATATTTATGACCAATTGGGAAAGCTTTATCAGTATGACAAAAAAGGGAATATGGTCAATAAAATAAATGTGGGGTGGAGAGGCGGCGGAACAATGCACATTATTAATAATGAAATTTATATGTACGCTTGCGATTTCAACACTTGTGGAGATTTCATCATTGGTAGAGTTTTAAATAATGTACTCGTCGGTCCATCAGCCGAAGAACTAAAAAGATTTAAAGAGCCACTTAAGGGTAAACAGGGGTTAAGCGGTAAAAAATATATGACAAGTTTGAAAAGATTTGAAAAAGGTGAATTGAAGATTGAGGACAGGGAAAGTACAGCATTTAAAATTCTCTCTTTCCCTTTCAAAAATATCTTATCCATAAAGTTTTTGGGAGAAGATAAAAGAGGAGACCTATATATTAAGACAGAGCGTGATAATGAAAACCAAGAACTTGTAGTCGAAGTGCATAAGTTCAATCCTCACGGTGATTACCTGGGCACTATCCAGATGCCACCGAGTAATATTCGTTTCTGGTCTGTTAAGAATTACTCTATTAGCAAAAATGGAATTATATATGGATTTTTGCCAGAAAAAGATAAACTGAGATTAAACATTTTCCCAAGTTAAGACAATTGGCAGAAAAAGTTATGAAGAACAAAACAATTATTTTTATAGTAGTCCAGATAATTGCTTTCTTAATTGGCACTTTTACCTTGCATGCAATAGATACAATTGACAAGGAATTACAAGTAGCAAAAGAGACACTGATCAATTTCTTTAATTACCTCTATGATGGACAATATAACAAAGCGGTTCTTTTATTTGAGCCGTGGAAGGAAGGTAGCGGGATGCACAGTAGCAGTTGGGAAGGAATATTAAGCGGATTGCTGCCTGAAGAAAGAAATGAGAAAGGAAAAGCAATAGGGTTGGGTATTATATATCGGACAGTTGGCGTTCCTATCAGGGCAAAAGTATTAGATATAAGAAAAGTTGACGTTGATAGATACAGATTGAAGGTACAATTTTTAAAAGATGATGGGGATATTTATGTATATGGACCGTGTTGTGGAGCGAATGAGGAAACTATGCCGTCTCAAAGAGAATTTGTTTATTTTGTAGATAGGATTGATGGAGTTTATAAGGTAAGAACACCACCATTGTTCCGACCATAAAAAAATTATAAGGTGAGGTTTTGAAAGGAGAACGAAATGGAAAAGAAAGAATTTTTAAAAACAAAGGGTTTCTATCTCATTACATTCTTATTAATTCTATTCATTCTGCAACCATTGAATCTGTCTGGACAAGAGGGAGTGCCAGAAAAGACCTCTAAAACAATTGAGATAAAGAACAATCTTATCAGTTTAGACGTTAAGGGTGTAGACTTATCCGAAGTCTTAAAGGAGATAGAAAAGGGGACTGGTGTCAGGATAACAATTGTTGGTAAAGAACTTATTGGAAAGAAATTAACAAAGAGTTTTAAGAATTTAGACATAGAGAAGGCGTTAAGGAGTATTCTGGGTGAGGATTATGTATTTGTATTTTTAAAAGACCTAAAGAAAAAAGATAAATATATCCTGAAAGAGGTCAAAGTAGGGGTCTT
The DNA here is from genome assembly GCA_016873575.1 of Nitrospira sp. Lineage (GTDB taxonomy): Bacteria > Nitrospirota > Thermodesulfovibrionia > Thermodesulfovibrionales > SM23-35 > VGWY01. The sequence goes on from VGWY01000019.1 coordinate 4,481, forward strand.
GGGTTCTAAGCCCTCAAAAGTGAGAATGATTACTAAAGAGATTGCATATGGTAAAGGGAAAGAGGAAGTTGGTTTGCTTTCTATGAAAGATCTTCGGAGAGGGCCTGAATCTTTTTCTAATGATGCCGAAGGCAATCTTTACATCTGTGACACCGTTAATCGGAGAATCCAGATTTTTTCTCCAGATGGAACACATTTGTATGAAATTCCTCTAAAAGAAGGGATGGAAGCAAATGATATCGCTATAGATAAATCTGGACATATTTATATTTACGATATACAGGGAAAACTTTACCAGTATGATAAAAAAGGAAACTTTCTTACCATGATCGATGTAGATTCAGAAAGATGGCGAAGCAGAAGACATATACATATCGTGGGTAATGATATCTATATCAGAAGTGGCGATCAAGAAGATATACTTATCGGTAGAATTGTAGAAGGTTTATTGGTGGCACCAAAGGGAGAGGAACTTTCTCTACCTCAAAAAGGTATTTATGGATTTAGCGGTAATAGGTATTTAGTCAACTTAACGAGATGGGAAAGAGGTGGTATAGAGATAATCAATACAAGAGGAGACATTGTCAAATCTATTGAGTTACCAATGAAGGGTATAGTCTCTATAAGTTTTTTACAGGAAGACAAAAAGGGTAACTTTTATATACAGACAGAGCGCACTGATAATGAAAATCTCTTTCTTGAGGTACAAAAATTTGATTCTGATGGAAATTATTTAACTACTGTTTTAATTCCAGAAAGCGATTATAGTGGTGTATGGGGCATTAAACTTCTTTCTCTTGATGAAAATGGAACTATTTATCAAGTTGTGACAGAAAAAGAAAGAGCTCAAATAAATATTTTTCAATAGAAACCAGCAAATTATAGGAGGGGATATTATGAAGGCAAGTATTTTCAAAACATTAATAGTCGCAAATATTTTATTGATTACCTTTACTTCTACTTCTTCTTTTGCTTGGAATGGAGATACTTGGGGTCCGATAAGCAGGGAGACAATTGTCAGAATAGCGGATGAGATGATAGATTTTTCATGGAGCCCTCAGAATACCTTTAAACAATGGGGTTATACTTTTAATCCCGGCTCTATATATAGAGGTGAGGCATATACTAAAGATAATCCTCAAGAGAATTGGGTGGAATTTTATAGTTGCATGGATAATAATCCTAATAATGATTATGTTTCCGGATGCAGTCAGAATCCTCAGAACCTTGGAAATGACTGCTCAGGGTTTGTGAGCATAAGTTGGAAATTGAAGAAAAGATATACAACAGAAGATTTTGAATGCGATGCCATGAATAAGCCTAGCCCTTGTGGTAATTATTACAATTCTTCCACTGATGATTTTGTAACAAAACTTGGAGACACAGGAAAAGGTAAAACTGCAGGTTTATTGCGAGGAGATGCCCTCAATAACCCGGGAGTACATATTATACTTTTTGATTACTACGAGTTAGACGGAGTAGAATCAATGGAACAGACGCCTGGACAGCGGACTTCTTCTAAAGAGATGAGGCAATATTGGTCTTGGACGCGGTTAGCCTCCTACCGCCCCATAAGGCGAAATGATGTTCAGGATTATGTTTTTACTACCAAGTGGGGTTCTGAAGGAACTGGTAATGGGCAATTGCAATATCCTGAGGGTATAGCGGTTGACTCACAAGGATATGTATATGTAGCTGATACAGGTAATTATCGCATCCAGAAGTTTAATAGCAGTGGTGGTTACATAACTAAATGGGGTTCTTATGGCTCTGGTAATGGGCAATTTAAATATCCCACTGGTATAGCAGTTGACTCATCGGCAAATGTATATGTTACAGATTCAGGTAATGCATGTGTCCAGAAGTTTACCAGCAATGGTGGTTTTATAACTTGGTGGTTTTCTACTTATAGAGACAATGATGTAACTTGGGGTTATGCCCCCGATGACATAGCAGTTGATTTATCAGGAATTGTATATGAAGTAGATGATTATCCTGCTCTTATTCAGAAGTTTACCAGTAATGGTAGTTTCATAACCCAATGGGGGTCTAAAGGTTCTGGTGATGGGCAGTTTATTTATCCCCATGGCATAACAGTTGACTCATCGGGAAATGTGTATATAGCAGATTCAGGTAATTATCGCATTCAGAAGCTCACCAGTAATGGTGGTTTTATAACCAAGTGGGGCTCTTATGGCTCTGGTGATGGACAGTTTAATTATCCTTATGACTCAGCTGTTGACTCATCACTAAATGTATATGTGGCTGATACAGGTAATAATCGTATTCAGAAGTTTTCACTATACCCGTCGGCTCCATCCAATCTTACCGCTACCGCTGTATCATCAAGTCAGATAATACTTTCATGGCAGGACAATTCAAACAACGAAACAGGGTTTAAGATTAAAAGAAAGAGTGGCATTAAAGGGACATATTCAACAATTGCCACTGTGGGTGCTAATGTTACCAGTTGTTCTGATATTGGCCTTACTGCAGACGAGATATATTACTATTCTGTATGGGCCTACAACGGCGCAGGAGATTCTGCTTATTCTAATGAGGCAGATGCTACCATAGGCGAGTCACCGGCAGCCCCTTCGAATCTTACGGCAACTGCTATATCATCACCAAAACAGATAAAGCTTTCATGGCAGGATAATTCAAACAATGAGAGAGGTTTTAAGATAGAGCGTAAGACTGGTATCGCTGGGACATATTTAAAAATTGCTACTGTTGGTGCTGGTGTTATTAATTATACTGATACCAATATCAGTGAAGATATAACTTATTATTACCGGGTAAGTGCTTACAATAATGTTGGAGATTCTGCTTATTCCAACGAGGCAAATGCAGCTATTGTTACAGGCAGACTACCAGCAGATCCTTCAAACCTTAACGCCAGAGATATTGGCTCTTGTCTTTTCAGCCCTCGAGAGAGGATATACCTTACCTGGACGGATAATTCAAACAATGAGGAAGGTTTTAAAATAGAACGCAAGAGGATAGAAACCGGGGAGCCATATTCGCAAATAGATATTTTGAGAGCGAATAGTAGATCTTACGCCAAATGTGAAATTGATGATTATACTTATTGCTATCGAATAAGGGCATACAATGCAAATGGAAATTCGGATTACAGTAATGAGGTATGCATTAATATTCCCTAATAAAGAGTCTGTTGCACAAATAGCAAAATGTTACTAAATGTCTGAACCTTGTTTCAGCATCTAATAAAATCAATATGTTATGAGACCCTGAAACGAGTTCGGGGTGACAAATTAACGTTTGTGCAACAGGCTCTAAAGATCTATAATAGCCACCAACTTCTATTTTATGCTCATTATTATTATCCAAAATATGAGGGTGCTTCTACTTCGCTCGCAGTGGCAGAAAGCGAATGGATTCAAATTTGTCCTGAGCGAGATTTTTCGGCTTTGCCTCGGAATGACAGAAGGCAAGGGCTTGCAATGACAATGTAAAACCATTTACTGCCCTAATGTCCCCTTTATCCTCTCCAGTTCAACAATTGCCTTTGCATAATCAATCTTTGCCCTTTTTTCTGATGATAAAGACCTTGTATATTCTTCCTGAAATTTCAGTACATCATTCATTGTTGCCATGCCAACCCTGAACCTGCCTTCTTCTGCATCGAGCCTCTTTCCCGATGCAATCCGTGTCTTTTTCGTCGCTGCAATTGATTCTGATGCAAGATTGAGTGACCTCCAGGCCTCCCGCACCTCTGTTATTATCTTCTGTTCAATGGCCTTAAGGTTTATATCAGCCTTCTGTTCATCATGTCTTGCCTTGAGTACATTCCCTTTTGCAGCATTGTTTTCAATAGGTATATTGAGAAAAAGTCCCACCTGCCACGAGTAATACTTTCCGGAACTCAGCTTATCCAGTGCGTCTGAGTAACTGCTATTCAGGCCATTCAGACCTGTAGAGCCAAAGATATTGAGGTCAGGCAATCTCTGGTTTTCATAAAATCTGCGAATGATTCCCTTGTTCTTTTTATCTATAGATGCCTGACGAAGCTCTTTTCTGTTTGATAAGGCAGTATTCAAAGCAGATTCCACAGATGGCAGCTCAGATGGTTCAGGAGGCTTATCAACCGGCAATATCCCCTTTTGCCATTCCTTAAGGTTTAGTGTAACCCTGAGCCTGTCTTCGGCATCAGATATGAATTTCTTAGCCCGGAGTAAAGCCTCTTCCCTGAATGCAACCTCTGCCTCAGCCTTATATATCTCAACAGGTGCGAGTAACCCTGCCTCAATCCTTGCCTTTGCCTCATCAAAAAGGTTCCTTGCAAGTTTCAGGGAAAGCTCTGCAACTTCAAGTTCCTCCCTTGCAGACAGGAGATCCCAGTACGCCTTTGTTGTATCAGAAATGATCTGTATAACTTTGTCATCCAGCCTGAGTCTTGATATATCCAGGTTATTTTTTGCAACATTCAGGTTACTTTCCTGTATTTCCTTCCCCATTTCCTTCAAAAGCGGCTGAGACACTGTTAGTGCGAGTCCGGATGTGTAATACGGATTAAGTGATAAGAATGTAGAGTTGCTTTTGAAACGTTCATTCGTCCATTTAAGCTCGTATTTGGTACCTGTATGAATCTTACCTTCAATGCCGGCCTCTGACATAAACGCACGTTCTTCACCGACTGTTGAATAATATATGTAGGGTGATACATTTTTCTGATATGACTCACTCAACTGAAGTTTAAACTGAGGATCAAACTCACCTTCCTTTACCTTTATATCTGCATCGGAGATATGGAGATTTTGCTTTTCATCCATGAGAGATAGATTCTCTTTCACTGCAATATCAACCGCCTCTTTGAGAGTGAGTTCTATTAAATCAACTGCAAAAACACTGGAAGGAAGAAGTAAACAGTAAACAGTAAACAGTAAAACGTGAGTCGTGAGGCGTGAATCGTGAGACGTGAGTCGAAAAAGCCTTTTAAGGTGGTAAACTTTAAACTTTAAAACCCTCGGCCTGAGCTCGGGTCTAAGGCTTTCAACTTTGAACTTTTTCATCTTACTTTGACCCTTTTAATGTTAGGTAACCAGAAAAAATTATCATGATACCACCAATAACCGAATTCAGCCCTGGCAATTCACTCAGGAATAACATACTGAAGATTATAGCACTAACAGGTTCAAGATAACCAAGCACAGCAGCCCTGTTAGCAGTAACATGCTGGAGCCCTTTGAAATATAAAATTGGCGCAATCGTTGAATGGATAATCCCCATAAATAAAAAACTCCATAAGGCTTTAATCGGGAACTCTCTTATAAAAGGCGCAAGCAGGATTGCGATAACAGCATTTGAGAAAAAGGCAAGTACAAGCGGGTTGAAATTCTGTGCTTGTATCCGCAAGAAAATAATGATGATTGCATATGCTAAGCCTGAGGCAAGACCTGCCATAATCCCTGCCATGTGGCCTTCTCTGAATGAGAACCCACCGAGCATAATCAGGAGGCCTGTTGAGGCTATAACTATCACAAGAATAATCTTCCTCGTGATTATCTCTTTCAGAAAGAGTGGTGCAAGAAATGCAACGATTATAGGTGCAGTATAATGGGTAAGGACTGCATTTGCTATCGTTGTATGTTTAAACGCATAAAAATACGTGAATGTATTTAAAAGTGAAAAGCAGCCAAGTATTGCAGCATACTTAAGCCTCTTGATGTCAGGAATCTCTTTTCTGTATTTTTTCTGAGATAGGATTATACCCTGAATGATCAAAGATATGATAAGTGAATAAAAAATAAGGACATGTATTGCAACCCCTGATAGCCTTACAACGATACCGAGAGAACTCCAGAGAAATATGGCAATGAGGATATAAAGGGAAGCCATTAATCCCCCCTTCCCCCCTTTAATAAAGGGGGGTGAGGGGGGATTATCAGGACTCTATATGTAAAACTTTCTTTGCTTTTCACATTAATACTAACTCAGATCATTCTAAAGGGAGATCTTTTATATTCTCAAGAACTGTTTTCCTGAGTTTAGATGGGGACTCTATTTTAATAAGCTGTTTGCCGTTATCAAGAACAGGTATGAGTATATCTTCAAATCTTTTTCCGCATGAGCAAATATGTTTATCCTTATTGTTTGTGACAATCTTTCTTGTCCCACATTTTTGACATCTCAGGACTCTTTTACTACCAGACCACTTCCCTCTTTTCGCTACGGGCTTTCCTTCAACCTCCATGATATCCATGGCATAGTCAACAACAGGCGCATTGCTTATTGATGTGCCGATACCATAACCATCAACGACAGGATTTAAAACAGGGATATCTTCTTCTTTTATTCCACCGCTTACATAGAACTTGATATGCTTATAGCCTCTAAGATCGAGTTCCCATCTGCATTCTTCGAGGATACGATAAAAATTGCCTCTTCTTGACGAGGGGGTATCAAACCGCACTGCAAAGAGCCTCTTCCCCATGGCTTCTGCAACATTCATGCATTCAAATTTTTCATCAAGGAATGTATCAATCAATGCAACTCTTTTAACCTCTGGATCCAGGACTTCATCATATGCCTTTATTGCATCTACTGTAGATCCCATGCATATGATCAGTGCATGTGGCATTGTGCCCATAGGATCTTCACCAATTATTTCACCTGATTTTACAACTGCAACACCATCACATCCACCAATATATGCGTTTCTTTCAATCATTGGGGCAAGAATTGGATGCATCCTGCGGGCACCAAAACTGATAACAGGCCTTTCGCCGGCGAGTTTTTTAATCCTTGCTGTTTTTGTTGCAATCCCTGATGCCTGACATATTAGTCCTAAGATTGCAGTCTCATAAACACAGAAATTCTGGTATTCCCCTTCTATCTCCATGACCGGTTCATAAGGATAAAACACAGTCCCTTCTTGCATAGCCCTGACCTTGATTGGCAGGTATTTCATGAGATACATTGCCTCTTCGAGCCCTGCAAATACAGCCCATGGCCAGCTTTCGGGAAGACTTTTAGCGATAAATTCTGCTTTAACAAGTGGATTTATTTTCTTGGCTTTAAGAATCTTCAGTGTTCTTTCAAAATATACATCTGTTATCTTGCCATCAAGAATATCTTTAGGGTCGGCGGTATGAAACATAACCTATACCTCCTTTTGCTTGGAAATAGTATATCATTTCCATGAATCCCCTCAACATTTTTATATAAGCTACTCAAAGCTTATGAATCTTTTTGGGTCTATCTTCCTTGCCACCTTAGAAGGGATAAATCCTGCTGTTACCGTGGTGAGAAATAGAATGAGTGTTACAAAAGAGAGATACAGAAACGGTATTTTGAAATGTATTTCCCATCCAAAGGAGATTTTATTGACAACATGGATAAAGATTATGCTCATGAGCGGCCCCATGATTGTACCCAGAAATATCCCTGTGATTCCTACGATACTGGCTGATAGAGTGAAGGTATGCCCTATCTGTTTCCAGCTTCCACCCAGATACCGGATGATGCTTATCTCCCTCTTTCTTTCAAAGACAAGCGCTAATAATGTGTTTACAACCCCTATCAATGAAACAATGATTGATATAAGTTCAATAGCATAGGTGATGGCAAAGCTTTTGTTAAAGATATTGATAACCTTTTCACGGAGTTCCTGGTTATTCATTATTTCGAGTGAGTAGTCTGGTGAAAGCCTTTCTTTCAGTTTATGGATAAATTGCTTAATATCTGTGCCTTTTTGAGTATAGATGCTTATCTGGGTTGCGTCATCTAATCCCCAGTATTCCCTTAACCATCTCCTGTCAATATATATGAAGCCTGATGTTGTAGAGTAGCTCGAAAAGATATCGTTTATGGTGAATGTTTCCTCGCCTTTTGGTGTTTTGAGTTTGATGGGGTCTCCTCTCTGCAGTCCATATTTTATGCTCAGATAATCAGAAATCCCGACGACTTTACCGTCCTCCATTTCCTTTAACCGTTCTGCTTGCTGAGTATCAAAATATTTTATGTCCGAGTATATCCTCTTCACTGAAATGTCTGCAAATGCCCCTATGACCTTTTTGTCAAAGAGTTCAAGTTGTAATGTCCTGAATTTAGCTACACTGACTACTTCAGGAAAACTCTTGGCTATGGTATATATTTCATCTGATAGGGGATAAAAACAATAATTTGATTTGCACGAAAGAGGTTTTATATAAACGTCTGCCGTTATATTGCTCTTAATCCATCCATTCAGGGAATTCCGAAAGGAAAATATGAGTGTAAGAAAGGCGATAATTAAGGCACTGCTTATAGCAACACTCATCAGGGCAACAGAAAACCGGTAGATATTTCCTCTCATATCACCTATGGTTATCTTGCCCGTTGCCTTGAATATCTTCTCTGAAGGTTTTTTTATAATCTTCAAAATGACGGAAAGATAAGAAGGTGAGATAAAAGTAAAGCCTATGATGATAAGAAGAATTCCAACATAAGCGAGAAATGGAAACTCAAAAGGGGTGTAACGGTAGTCAACGTACGACCATACTGCACCTGACACAATACAGAGTACTCCTATGGAAGAAAAAACCTTCTGATATCTCTTATATTTATCCTCAAAAGAACCTTCCCTTGTGCTCTCATCCGGACTTATCCGGGAAGATTCAAAAGAAGGAATTGCAGAGGCAAGGAGTGATACAAACAGCCCTAATATCAGGGCCCCTAAGGTTTCGCCTTTCGTCATTACATAGTCAGATATCGATATGGTGCTGTACATGGTTGATATGGTCTTTTCAACGGCAAAGACAGAAAAATAGGCAACAATCTGTCCCAAGATGATACCGAGGATCGATCCAATACATCCAAGAACCATTCCCTGAATGGTAAAGAGCATTATTACTGTTTTTCTGTCAGCTCCGAGACTTCGCAAGACACCGATTTCAGTTCGCCTTTTAACCACTGAGATAAAAATAGTGTTATACAACAAAAACATCCCAACAAGAATGGAGATGAGGCTTACAAACTGAAGGTTATATCTGAAGGATGCTACCAGGGACTTTTTATTTTTAAAAACCTCTTCTTTTTCTTCTATGGTTAGATAAGCCGGGAGGATTTTGCGTATCTCTTCTGCTTTCTTTCCATCTGTTGCAAGATCAATCCTTGTCAGATAACCGACTTTGTGGAAATACTCCTGATAATTCCCTATATCCATGACCATGGTATTTGCAGGGATCATCTCAGTATCTATTACATCAACGATTTTCAAACTATATTCTTTGTCATAAACGAATGTTTTGAGCGTATCTCCGTTTTTGAAGGAATACCTGTCAGAAAACTTTTTTGTTATGATGACGCCGTTTTGTTCTATGTAAAAATTTTCAAAGTCGTATCGTTTATCTAATCCCCCCATCCCCCCTTTACTAAGGGGGGGGGAATTATTTTGAGGCAGGTTTAAAAATCGAACGAATTTAACCGTGTAGATGCCGGTTATATCGATCGTTTCTTTTATTTCAGGAATGTAACCGAATGTTTTTAATACAGGAAATGTATTTTCTTCGAGGTTCCGAACGTCTCTATATACATCTTCATTGAAATCAATACCTGATATATCAACGATTTCATAGTTAGCATAAGGATTTATCCCCTGAATGTCTGCTTCAAAAGAAGCAACTGCACGATCAGAAGCTACCTTAATCCCTACAAAGAGTCCAATCCCGAGTGCAACCCCGATAATCGATAAGGTAGTCAGAAATTTTTCTTCCCGTATATTTCTGAATACAACAATCTTTATCAATTTGAGAAATTTCATCACAGGATTACGCCGTCCTTTATTCTTACTCTTTTCTGTGCATATTCTGCTATGTAACCTTCGTGCGTAACGAGGATAACCGTTTTCCCTGTCTTATCTGTTAGCTCTTTGATGAGATCCATAATAACCCTGCCATTCTCGCTGTCTAAACTTCCAGTGGGCTCATCTGCAAGGATTATTTCAGGGTCATGGATGAGTGCCCTCGCAATGGCAACACGCTGTTGTTCACCCCCGGAGAGCTGATAAGGATAGGCATCCTCCTTACCATTTAGCCCGACACGCTTTATATACTCAAATACCTTTGCTTCATCTTCAATCCCATTCAAAAGCAGGGGCATCTGGATATTTTCAAAGGCTGTGATGTTTGGCAGGAGGTTAAAAAACTGAAATATGAAACCCACCTTTCCCCTCCGATAAATAGTCAGTTGTTCATCTGTATATGATGATATCTCTTCACCATCTATGAAAATATTGCCTCTTTCCGGTCTGTCCATTGCCCCGATAAGGTTTAAAAGAGTTGATTTCCCCGAGCCTGAACTCCCCATGATAGAAATAAAATCTCCTTTTTCAATTTCAAGGTTTATCCCTTTGAGAACCCTTGTATTACCGTATGATTTTTCAATTTTTTCAAGTCTTACCATCTATGCTCCAAATTAAAGTTATTCAAAATGTAAACCAATAGGCAGGGCATGGCATTTGAGCGGATTCTTTTGCCGATAGTCATAGTCATGAGGGGACTGTCCCAGATTTACGGACAAACGAAGTGGAGTCGTAGAATCGGGACTGTCCCCTGAGTAAAAAGAGGCAAAAGCCTCGGAGTCCGTCCGCCTCAGGCTGGCGTATGAGAATGAGCGAAAATGTTATGCCCTGCCTGCATGTAATACATTAGCTCTAATACCCGGTCATTTCAACATAGGCCCTGCCGTTTACAGTCCCTTCTACCTTGCAGGTGCCTTCCCAGTAGGAATTCCGTGTTGAGTTCGTTGCCAGAAATTCCTGATCCTGTATGAGAGGGGTAATCTTCAGAATAAGGTTTTCAGATGGAATCATTATTTCCCACTGTGATGGATATCGTGCCTTGGTCTTCTTTGATTTATAATGTCCTGAGGCAGTGATTGTAAAATCATGTCTTGAGAGATGCCGATAAGACCCATTCTGATAGATGAATGTTCCGGATGAATTTGGATCAATAGATCCGTCTTTATTTCTGAGCTTATAGATCATTATTTCCCTGTTATCATCAAGCTGTATCGCAAACCAGTCCCATCCAGCCTGTCCCTTCCCTAATCCCCTTGACAATATCTCCCTGTCAAACCAGCTCCTGCCTTTTACATGAAAGTTTTTGTGACCAATTGTTAATCTACCCTCTGTTTCCAGATTTGGGTAAGAAAAGTATATGGATGTATCAGCGGTGATTCCTCTGACTTCCTCGAATATCCGCTTTCCCCGTTGAGAGCAACAGGTTTAGCCGGTATTAACATTAAATCTATGGCAGTATCTTTATTTGAAGCCGTAATATGCATTTTCTCTGCCTTTCCTTCTAATACGTTCTTTCCAACCCAGACGTTCAACTGATTGTCTTTTGCACCTGCAAAGTCATATGCTCCTGCATCTGCTCTATCATTGAAGTAAAATGTATTTCCAGCCACATCTGAAATTGCGAAATGAGATATATAGATATTGTTCACACCAAATTGTGATCTAAAATCCTTTTTATGAACCCCTGCAACAAAAAAGGTAAGCTCGTATCCGAATTCTCTACCATTTTCATCAAACAGATGTCCTGTAAAATACCACCACTGTATTCTGAAATCTTTTTTGTAATAAAAATCCTCTGGGAATGTAATGTGATAGTCAGACGTAACATCAAGATACTCCTGTGCAAAAGCAACGGAAGAGAACAAGAGAAAAATCAAGCATGCCATTTTTGTTTCTTTAAACATTTTGATATAAAATGCGATTTGAAAGTAAAATCCTTTCAATTATTTTACCGTGGATGGGATTTGTATTCCAATGTGAGTTTGCAAAGTGGAGAATACCTCATAAAACTTGAAAAATTTCTTCCTTATCAGCGAACATACATTATGGAACTGTTTGGAGAAGAACCTCTCAACCCACCTCTTGCATATCGTATGTGCCCCAGGACCCTTGATGAATATGTGGGGCAGATGCACATCCTTGGCCCCGGAAAATTATTGCGACGGGCTATAGAAGCAGACAGGATCACATCATTAATCCTGTATGGCCCGCCTGGGACAGGCAAAACAGCACTTGCACGAATAATCGCTGAAAAGACAAACGCACATTTTGAATGGCTGAATGCCGCTACCATAGGACTCGATGAAATCAGAAAAGTCATCCATCAGGCTAAAATGAGAAAGGCTAAAGGCATGAAAACTATCGTATTCCTTGATGAGATTCACAGGTTCAATAAGCTGCAGCAAGACGCCCTCCTGCCCGATGTTGAGGAAGGAAATATAACGCTTATAGCTGCCACGGTAGAAAACCCATTCTTCTATGTAAACTCAGCCCTCCTTTCAAGAAGTCAGGTTTTTGAATTAAAACCGCTTACAGAAGAAGATATTTTGAAGGTCTTGCACAATGCCCTTCAGGATAAGGAAAGAGGGCTTGGTAATTTCAATATCATTGCAGATGATGATTCATTAAAACATATTGCCAAAATGTCTGACGGAGATGTAAGGAAGGCCTTGTCCGCATTGGAAATCGCTGCCATGACAACACCACATGACAACAGCGGTCAAATAAAGATAACCATTGAGATTGCAGAGGAGTCAATTCAGAAGAAGGTCATAGTTTACGACAAAAAAGGTGACCAGCACTACGATACAATCTCTGCCTTTATAAAGAGCATGCGTGGCTCAGACCCTGATGCTGCTATCTACTATCTTGCAAAAATGATTTATGCTGGTGAAGACCCACGATTTATTGCAAGGCGTATTGTCATCTGTGCATCCGAAGATGTGGGGAATGCTGACTCCATGGCGCTTGTTGTTGCCATATCTGCACTGAGGGCTGTAGAGTTCATCGGCATGCCAGAGGCGAGGATACCCCTTGCACAGGCAACTATTTATGTTGCAAATGCCCCGAAAAGCAATGCCTGCTACAAAGCTATAGAAGCAGCTTTAAAAGATATTGCTACTGAAGAGACGATGGAGGTTCCTGACCATTTAAAGGGCAGCAATTATCCGGGGGCTAAGAAATTAGGTCATGGTATTGGTTATAAATATCCCCATGATTATGGCGGATATGTGGAGCAGGATTATCTGAAAAAGAAGAAGAAATACTACAAGCCATAATTATGTTCCCAGGGCATTTAATTGAATTGAAAATAGCGAGGGTTTCATTTTGCAGAATGCCGGGGTTGCCTATTGCAGTAATAACCTTTGGAGCATGTTCGCCAAGGTATTGGCTTAATGCCTTTGGATAACTACTATCTTGTTGATCTATCCTGATAAAGTTCATTTTAATAGCTAAAAAAAACCTTATCAAGCCCACTGTTTTTCCCTTTTTGATTTATGTTCTTTTTAAAAATTCCTGTGGTGTTAATATATTAAGGTCAAAAGGCAATTCTTTTATATCCAAGAGGTCTTTATCGCCTGTCATCAAAAAAGTAGCTTTTGCTTCAAGACAGCACTCGAGTACCATATTATCTTTCTCATCACGGCAGAGGTTTACGGATTTGCGCGGTGATACAAGCATTGCGCCGGCTACAAAAGCAGCAATGCCGGTAATTAATGCTTCTAACTGGTGGCGTGTAATTTTTCCTTCTGCCTCAAGCTCTAATGGGATATTGCGATATTCGGCCAGAAGGTTAGGTGATACATAGATATCTGCTTCTTCAAAAGCCTTTTTGATGGCCATATCGGGGATGCCACCAAACGCAAAAGCAGAAACAAGAACACCGGTATCAATGACTATTCTATTTCTTTTTTTCGTAGGCCTTTCTCCTAACTATTTCTATTGCATTTTCGATATCCTTCATCGTCAATTTTGTATCTTTGAATGCCTCTCTTGCCACTTTGAAAGCAGCATCAAGCCGTTCTTCAGGAGAAAGAACCGAAAGGATATAATCTTCCGGATTAATCTTTTTTACTGATGTAACTCCCATATAAAACACCTCCTCTACTGTTTTGTCTTTATTCTAAATTAAAACATATGTTTTTTCTAATCTTCCTTCTCACTCTCCTGCCCCATGCGGCATTTGATGTCGTGTTAGTGTTTTTTCGTGATGTCCCATTAAAATCTCTTTCAATTAGCCCATCCAAATTCCTCTAATACAAGTTGCTGATATGCTATGAGGTCATGCTGTAACAATTCGTCTAAAGGAGTTAGAGAAAGAAAAACGGAAAGCTGATTATAAAGCAACTTTAAGACATTATCTGATAATCTGAATGGTTTATTGTTCACATTTTTCAATGGCTGCATATCGCCCTTGTGAATCGGCTGAATAAGCTCAAAGCGCGCAGCACTTTCATGAAAGATGCCTTGTGAAGAAGGACTGAGATAAAACAAATTCGGAAAAATAAAAGCTTGTATTTTTACTATATATTCTTGTGTATGCCTGTCTTTAAAGGTAAAAACAGGTAGGCAGAGTACCATTTGTTCCTTAATGCCACTTTTAAAACTCATATTGTAAAGCCAATCTACATCGCAGCATGTCAACACAATAACCGGCCTTTTCTTTCCCTGCAAAATAAAAAGCCTGTCATCAGATTTCAGATTGAGAAATTTAAGGGGCATCTCTTGTAATGGGTTGTTAGGGTCGTAATTCGAAATTGCAAATGTTGTGTTTTCTTCTCTTTCGGGATTATAGCTTTCTAATTGTAGAACTTTTGGAGGTGTTAATGGATATTTAATAGGGGCAGAGTATAGTTGCCCTGTTTTGAAGGACATGCGCTCTTTTATTTCAAGCTCTTCATAAACATCGAATCCGGCTATATCACTGATCCAATCGATCCCTTTCCTGTTCATTCAGAAAATCATATCCTCTCTCTATGAAAAATCTATTCTTGCTTTGCCTTTTAACCCTCTCAAGTCAGCAATTTCATCCTCATCCCAAATATTAAGAATTGCAGCTGTCTCTTTGGGAAATTTTGGAGAATCAGGCAAAGAGATTTTGGTTAATTTGTCTCTTATTGATTTCCCTATTTCCTGTAGCTTTTTCTGCTTTTCAGATGTCCACTTTATCTTTTTCGGAATCTCTTTTTTCATTACCTTGCTGAAATCTAATTGTTCACCTCTTTTTGCATTGAACATCGGTTCTGTTTCAAAGTAGACGAAATCCAGTAAACGGGGCAAAGATTCCATTCCCCACGCAGTCCAAATTCTATGCAAATAGTTTTCTAAATGGGTATCTACAGAGTAGGATGCAACTGATTCACAGACCATTAACCTTTTAATGCTTTTCTTGGAAGTGAAAGCCTCTTCTTCAAGCTTAATCCCCACTTGAGATAACACTTCATCAATTTCTGCCGTATAAGGGCCATATTTATAATAAATCCAATTAAGACCTGTGAAGATACTGCCGTTATCTCTGTAATATTCCAAATCAAGTAGATAGAGAAGTTTCGTAATCCTGACCTTGCCAA